>JBAQKV010000141.1:0-21315 GCA_049301335.1 Patescibacteria group bacterium | reverse complement strand
CAAGCTCCTCTTGGCCGCCGACGACCGGGTGGACGCGCTCATGACCGAAATCGAAGACCTCAACTCGCGCAGAAAGACCTCGACGGAGTACTTTTTGAACCACGCGATGCAGGTGACCGACCCTTCCGAAGGCGTCGCGTTCTACGAGAACGACCAGATCGAGCACGGAATCATCGGGCTCATCGCCGGGCGCCTCTGCGAGGCCTACGCCAAACCGTCCATCGCGCTCAAGCGCGAAGAAGGCAAACTCGTGGCGAGCTGTCGCGCTCCGGAGGGATTCGACATGGTTTCGTTTTTGACCGAGTTCAAGGATTCGTTCCTCGCGTTCGGCGGACACAAACAGGCTGCCGGATTCTCGATTTCGGTAGACAAATTCGACGATTTCCGAACCCGCGCGTCGGCACGCGCGCATGAAATCCGTGCCGGAATCACGGTAGGGGAGAGGCTGCTCAGAGCGGACATGGAACTGTCGCTCGACGACGTTTCCGAATCGCTCGTGAAAGAAATCCGCTCGTACGGACCGTACGGCATGTCGTTCGCGAAGCCGGCGTTCTTTTTCAAGGGCGTGAAAGCCCGGGTGGAAAAACTTGGAAAAGACGGCAAGCACTTCAAGCTGGTCGCGCCGAACTTCTCGGGCAAGATCAACGCTTTCGGCTTCGGGCAGTTCGACAAGGAGCTCCTCTCGCGCGACTCGTTCGACCTGGTGTGTGAAATGGAAGTGGAAAAATGGATGGGCAGGAGCGGAATCGTCCTCACCGTTCGCGACATCGTGGCGTAGGCATGAAAAAACGGGGCTTCGGCCCCGTTTTCCATTACTGCGGATTTTTTTTGGGAATGGCCGAGTAGGCGATTCGGATGCGCTCTTCGATGAGCGCCACTTGGGTCTTGGCGATTTCGAGTTCCTTTTCGGATTCGGCTACGGCGCCTTGTTCGGCGAGCCATTCGGCCTTGTCGATGCGTTCGAATACCGGCATCTTTTCGGGATCGGCGGTCACGCCTTTGCGGTTGAGGTCGCCCGAGACTTTGATTTTGCCTTCGAGGACTTCGGTGAGGAAGACGGTTTCGGCATCGGTGCGGTCTTCTTTGTATTCGAAGGCGTCCGCGATGCGGGAAAGCGAATCGTGGAACGATTTGAGCGCCTTGCGGTCTTCTTTGGCGCGGAAGAGGAGATTGGGAATCTTGTCGAAGATTTCGTGCCCGTCATCGGAAACTCCGGCGTCTTCAGCAACGAGTACCGGCGGTTTTTCGAGCGACTTGTCGAAGGCGGGTTTCGCTTCGGGAGTGACGGTTTTTACGCCCTCGAGAGCGGCGAGGCTGGCCTTGTGTTCGGCAGCGTTGAAGCCCGGGAAATCGGATGGCGATTCTTTATTAGCCATGGTGTCGAGTTGGAAATACGCAAATAT
Organism: Patescibacteria group bacterium; assembly: GCA_049301335.1. Classification (GTDB taxonomy): domain Bacteria; phylum Patescibacteriota; class Gracilibacteria; order BD1-5; family UBA2023; genus JANJWP01. The sequence continues at coordinate 19,912 of JBAQKV010000141.1, read as the reverse complement.
GGTAGCACGCTTTGCCGGAGCAGGCAAAAACCCGCATGAAAAACATCGAAAATCGTTTTGACACTAAAAGTGCTTTCCATACAATGCACGAGCGCTCAGGGGAAACCCGGCGTGAAAGACATTATGCGGGCGTAGCTCAATGGCTAGAGTCCCTGCCTTCCAAGCAGACTGTTGTGGGTTCGAGTCCCATCGCCCGCTCCATTGTTTTTCTTTTTCGGGTGTGTAGCTCAGGTGGTTAGAGCGCGTCTCTGATAAGGACGAGGTCCGTGGTTCAAATCCACGCACACCCACCATTCATTCGCTCAAAAGCTTCGGAGACTGGCGCAATTGGCTAGCGCACGTGCTTTGGGAGCACGGGGTTGTGGGTTCGAGTCCCACGTCTCCGACCATAAGTCAAGAATCCATTCGCATGGCGCTATCGTCTAGTGGTCAGGACGTCGGGTTTTCATCCCGCAAACCGGAGTTCGATTCTCCGTAGCGCTACCATCAGATAAAACAACCCCTTTGAGGGCAGAGAAGAGTTCGTTTTCCTTGAATACGAGCTCTTTTTTGTCGTTTACGCGGAGTTCGATTATCGCGTTTTTGAGAAGTTCGGCCCTTCGGAGATTGTCACCCCGGAGATAGCTTTGGTACAGGCTTTTCGACAGGCGGCCCCTTTAATCTCCATTCTGCCGCGAGACTTTATCGTCAATTCCGATGGACCCGGTTCTACTTCTGGCCATGTTCTTTTTTCTCGTCCCGCTTCCGGTACGTAGTGTTGTATTGCTCGTGATTGGCGAAATGGGCGTCAAGATTTGGGGATTGGAAACAGTCGGCGGGGGTGCCGTGTTACTAGCTGGGGTATTGGTAGCCCATAATGCGAACAGGGCGATTCAGAATGCGGCTATGAACGCGGTTCATTTGAGTAGGACCGCCGCGAAACTTACTCCGGACGTTTCGGTATCCTGCGGTTGCGAAACGCTTCCGTCGTATTCATAGCGTTTTCTGAACCTTTGCGGATGCCATTTCCGAGCTTTAAGTTCGAACCTGTTCGGAATGATAGCGTTTTCGATTCAACAGTCGTTCCTTGAGAACGGTTTGAGTTCCACTTTGAGTTCTTCTAAGTTCTTTTTGGCTTCGTCCGTCAATTCGGTCGATTCCTTCAAATACAGCTTTACGTCGAAATATGCGAGAACGTATTCCCAATCCAGGAAGAGCTCCCGATCGCTTTCCTTTCCCTTCGTCAGAAGGTCTTTTATGAATTGCGATAAAGGATATTCTTCCAAATCTATTCTCGCCAAATCCACGCAGCCAATCATAGTCATCCCCTGGGCATTCGCCTCGGAAATTGCCTTTTCGTGAAAATACGAAGTGGTCGCGAACACGAGTTCGACCGGATGTCCCCTTCTGTTATTCGGGGATTGCGAATCTCAGAGAAACTTCGCGATTTCGTTTCTTCAAACGATGCCGGAATGTTCTTTGGTCTTCATTCATCCGTACCTTTTGCATTGGATGAATACTCACTTCCAATTTCATTCCTCATCCTGCTTCGTTCATTCGACGTCCACTCAATGGTCGTCGGATATTTTTTTCGAATCGTCCGACCTGCGTTTGACGCTTGTGCCGTATCACCTGCGCAAGGCATAAAGCTTTTCGACGTATTTCTCGAATCACTGCCAAGTAAGGCATCTCCTGAATGCATGGATCACCCGCCTTCTTTCGTACGACTGGATCTCTCAATAAAGGCCGCATAGTATTTCTAGAAGCTTTTCATCCCTTTTCAGAGATATTGTATGGTTTGAGCTATATGGCATACGATTTCGTTTCCCTTATAGTAACATTGCTTTCGTACGGCATCAAATTTGGTTAAACCCTGATTGTACGAAGGATTTCCGAAATCTGCGGAGTCAACTTCACGAGATTTCTCAATCGATTCTCCAAAATCTCAGCGCTACCAAAAGAACTCAAAACCTCCCCCGAGAAATCGGGGGAGGTTTTTCGTCCTGAGAAATTTTTATTCGACTTCCGCAGCCCGTTTGAGTTCTTCGATGTCGAACTTCTTCATCTTAAGGAACGCCTGGGTTACCCGCTCGGCCTTTTTCGGATCCCCGCCCATGAGTTTTCCCATGATGTCGGGGATGATTTGCCACGACACGCCGTATTTGTCCTGAAGCCAACCGCATTGTTCGGCCTCCGGTACGGCGGAGAGCTTTTCCCAGAAATAGTCGATTTCGTCCTGGGTTTCGCAATTCACGATGAACGAAATCGCCCCGTTGAATTCGAAATCGTGCGGTCATGTGCTCTCCATGGCCATGAAATCTTGGCCGCCCAAGGTGAAGCGGGCGTGCTTTACGTACCCTTCGATATCGCCTTCGCCCTTTTCGTACGGCACGAAGAGATCCGTTTTCGAATCCGGAAAAACGCCCGAGTAGAATTCGATGGCCTCTTTCGCCTTGCCCGCCACTTTTTTAGTAAACATGAGAAAGGGCGTGACCTTCTGTCCGGATCCGTAATTTTCGTTCGAGGAAATCTGCCATGAGAGGCCGTATTTGTCTTCGAGCCATCCGTATTTTCGCGCCCACGGATACGTATCATAGGGCATCAGGATTTTTCATCCTTCGGCGAGCTTCGCCCAAGCGACGTCCGTTTCCGCTTCGTTTCCGAACGTGGCGAACAAGGACAGCGAGGGGTTGAATTTGAAATACGGTCCCGCGCCGATCGCCATGAACGACTCTCCGGCCAACTTGAAATTCACGATGTCGCAATCCCCGGAAGGCGTGCCCGATATGGTGGAAACGCTTTCGATTTTCGAATCGTCGAAAAGGGAAACGTAGAATTCCGCGGCTTCTTTCGCTTCCTTGTCGAACCACAGGTGGGGGGTGACGTTTCGCATAAGGGAATTGAAAAAGGATACCCGTCACGATATCCTTTTTTTAAAAAAATCCAATAAACGGATTTCTAGGAGGTGGGTATAGTGACGGTGGAAAATCGAACGCCCCTTCACTTTGAAACCATGACCGGCACGACTCGAAACGCGTTATCCCGAGAGCGGCTCGAAGAACTCTTCGGGATTTTGAAAACCCGCTTCGAAAAGAACGCGGGACGCCACGTTTGAATCGTTTGGGGCGACGTCCGCGCGAGATTGGAGATCCACGCCGAAAGACTGTTCCCACTCTCGGAGATGGAACGCACGGGCGGGGAGCCCGACGTCGTCGAACATGACGCGAATACGGGCGAATACGTCTTTTTCGACTGTTCCGAAGAAAGTCCGAAGGGCCGTCGGAGCCTTTGTTACGACCGAAAGGCGTTGGATTCGAGAAAAGAACATAAGCCGGAGAATTGCGTCATCGACATGGCGGAGGCCATGGGAATCGAACTCTTGTCGGAAGAACAGTACTGCCGTTTGCAACGGCTTGGGAACTTCGATACGAAAACTTCGAGCTGGATGCTGACTCCGGACGAAGTGCGGGCATTGGGCGGCGCGCTTTTCGGGGATTTCCGGTACGGAAGGGTCTTTACGTACCATAACGGCGCGGATTCCTACTATGCCGTCAGGGGATTCCGCGGTTCGTTCCGAGTTTAGGCTACTCCGTAAAGTAGTTCAGGTTCTTGTTCACGTAAATGATGAAGAAGATTCCTACGACGATGGCGAATCCGGTGCTCGTCGCCATGCTTGAAGCCACCATTTCGGGCGCGGGCGGGTTGGGAACGTTCATGAGCCGGTAGTACTGGAGCATGATTTCGGGATTCTTCGAAACGAAAAAATAATTCGCCGAAGACAGTACGATCGTGAAGAGATTCGTTGCCATTATCGCGAAATACGCCCACTCCTTCCTTTTAAATACGCCGTACGCCACGCTTCCGTTGAGAATTCAAACCACGACGTAAAACGTCGCCGCGGACGATCAGGTGAACGTTCGCGGACCGAACTGCGCCCAGGCCGAACCCGTCGCGTACCAGAGCCAGAGCATGAGAACGGAGCTTCCGACGGAAACGATCGCCAATAATACCATGGCTTTGAACCCGAGCGGCATGGCCTCGTCATCGTAAGGATAGTCGCCGAGGTCGTCTCATTTCACGGCGAGCAAATATGCGAAGAAGAACAGGTTGATTACCGGGACGAACGCCAAAATCGCGAGCCATGCGCTCGCTCAGATGTTGCGCAGCCTCTTGACCGTCACGTTGAGCCAAAGCGCGAAGGCGGTGAAAAATACGGCTCCCGAAGCCTTCGTCACGTATCGGAGGAAATCTCAAACCGCGGCTTTGTCCTGCGCCTGGATAAGGGCCATGGCTTCAGAATGCGCGTTGAAGTAATACGCGTAGGCCAATCCGTTGGCCAATATCGCTAACGGGAGTATTTTAAAAAATACCGCAACCGCGTACCTGCCCCGAGTAAGGCTTCCCGAAGTCGAAAATACGTCGCTCATATCCGAAGGATTAGGAGAATCTCACTTCTTAAAGTCGCATCATAACGACAATTCTTAAGAAAACCTTAAAAAATCGGAGCATTTTCGAATAAAAAACCCGACCATTCCTGGTCGGGCGCGCATTCGCGGAATCCGAACTCCTTGCGGAGCCGCATCCCGTCCGGTTGCCGGCTATTGGGCGAGGTACCATTGCCTTCCGTACGGATCCCAGCAGACCTTGCGGAACACTGGGCGGCCGTCGTAGGTCTGGCCGACGAAGTCGCTTCTGCATTGCCTTTCGGGCGGCGCCTCGTAAACCGCCACGCGTTCTTGTTGCTGGTTGGCGATGGCGTTCGCCGCGATCCCGACGACCGCTATTCCCGCGATCCAGGCGAGGGCGTTTCCGCCACTTCCCTGACCGTGGTCGTAATTGCTGTCGTTGCGGTAATGGCCGCGATGGCCGTAATCGTGCGCTAGGGCATGCTCGGTCGCGAGACCGAGCGCCATGAACGCTACGATGAGCGAAAGCAGGGCTTTCTTCATGTCGTTCTCCTTCTCCAATGGTTTTCGACCGTGCCTCGGGAGGATTCCCGGGAGCTTTGGTATCATACGTGATTCTAGAAAATCGTCAAAAATCGCTCTCGCGAGCATAATTGCTTTTCGCCCAAAATCCCGTACTTTTTCTAAAATACTTCCGCACTCCCGAAACGTGTCAGATTCGCTTACGGAATTTAAGAAATTCCACTCTTCGTTCCTTCCGTTCGTGTTTTGAAAAACCGAAGTCGCGGAGCTTTTCGAAATCGCCCTCCTCACGCACGGACATTTGCTGATAGAGGACTTCCCCGGGGTGGGAAAGACGACTATCGCCAAGGCGTTCGCCCGGTTGCTCGGACTCTCTCATTCGCGCATCCAGTGAACTTCCGACAGTCTTCCGCAGGACGTCGTGGGCGGCGAGACGTTCGATTTCGCTTCTAAGGAATTCGTCGTGCGCAAGGGGCCGGTATTCGCCGAAGTCGTGCTCATCGACGAAATCAACCGCATGCACCCCAAGACCCAGAGCGCGTTTTTGGAATGCATGGAAGAGAAAGCCGTCTCGGTCGCTGGGCAAACTTTTCCGCTTCCGGAATTCCACTTCGTCATCGCCACCCAGAACCCGCTCGAATACGTGGGGACGTTCCTTTTGCCCGAAGCCCAGAAAGACCGCTTTACCGCGGTAGTGAAGATCGGGTATCCGAGCGACGGAGTACAATCAGAAATCATCCGCTCGGGCGCTTCGAACCGCATCGAATCGGTGCTCGCTTCGCTCGCCCCCGCATTCGCCCTCGATACGCTCCGCGCCTGCGTCAAAGAAGCGGCGGACGTCCGGATCGACGACGTGGTCATTAAGAAACTCGTCGCCTTCGTAAACGCCACCCGATCCGACGACCGCTTGCGCTTCGGGGTGTCGCCGAGAGGTCTCAACCTCTTCGTTTCCGCGCTGCGCGCCAAAGCCTATCTCGCCGGACGCGACTTCGTCATTCCGGAAGACGGCATTCCGCTCGTCACGCCGCTCTTGGCGCACCGCGTTTCCGCGAAAGACGCCGCGTTTCCGGTTACCGAACTCGCATGAATCCTCTCCGAACTCTACCGCAAATACCTCGGATAGGCTTTTCGGGCCGCGTCCGGTCGTTCTTCGCGGGCGTTTCGCTCGTGGGGTTCTACCTTTTCGCCATCGGGTTTTTCTTTTTCGTCGCCGCGTTCATTAAGGGCGTGCAGGTGCTCGTTTTCGTACCGGCGCTCTTTTTAGGCATCTTCCTGTTCTCGTATTTCGAATCCGAACGCATCCGGAAAACGGTGGGGTTCTCATTGGAACGCGATAAGGAATCGTACCGGATATTCGCCCATTCGCCCAAGCCGGTCGGACTTTCGTTCCGCGTCGCGTACGTCGATTCTTCCGGCGGCGTTTCGTACGCCGAACCCGATCCCGAGACCATGGCCGTTCCGTATCCGCGAAGTTGAGCCGCCTCGGTAAGGCTCTACTACCGGGGATCCTTCGACCTTTTCCGAAAAGTTGCGGATTTGTGACCGCTTCCTCCCGAGAGTTCGCTCGTTTCCGGATCCGAGGCCCTTGCCGCGGATTCGTATTCGGTATCGAGACGCGTGCAGGCGGGGGATTACGTCGAGCGAATAGACGCCTTCCGTTCATCGTCTTCCGACGTTCCCTTCGTGAAGTCCTGGGAAACTTCCAAAGAGATATCGTCGGCGCTCCGCCCGGGTGTTCCGAGGGAAATATCCGTCCGTTCCACCGTGCCGCTCACGCTCCCCATGGCATCCGAAAGGGCGCGCTCGCTCGAATGGAAGCTCGTGGCGCTCTGTTCATGAATCATGGCGCTCCAGTGGGAAAGCGCGGCCTTCGCGGCATATCTCGCGGCGACGTTCGCGGCATGTTTTGCCCTGAAGCGCGTTTTCCACGTTCCCAAGATATCCAAGCCGCTCAAAACGTTCGCCACCTTCGTCTGTTTCGCGGCCATGGGCTACGTGTCGTATCGGGAATTCGACCTCATGGGGCCGGTGAGCGTCTTTCTCATGCAGATTCTCGTCATCCACTACTTCTATCCCGACGACCGGGACGAAAGTTTCCTCTACATTTTCCTCTCGCTCTTCGTTTTCGCGACGGTTTCATTTTTGTCCATCGGCGTCTGGTTCCTGCTCTTTTTCGCGGTACTGCTTTTTCTCGTATTGCGATTGCTCTTCCTCTCGTCTGGCTATTTGTGAAAGGATTCCACTTCCTTGCCTTTCAAGACGGAAGTCCCCAGGAAGTACCTCGCGAACTCCTTCGTCGCACTCTACGTCGCGACGTTCGCGTTTTTCGCCATCCTTCCGCACGGCGACGGGTACCGGGGCGGCGTCGCGCTTCCGACTTCGCAGAATTCGGATACCGCCACGTCGGGATTGAAGGACGAAATCGCCCTCTGAGGTCTCCTGAACGTCAAACGCGATCCTTCGAAGAAACTCGTCGTGAAAAATCCTTCCGATGCCCAGATGCGGGAGTTTTCGAAGACGTATTGGAGAGGGGAGCGTTTCACCGCGTTCGACGGTACCGGTTGGACGTCGGAAAAAGGCGCGCAGTACCGGTATCTCCCCCTCGTGAAGATCGGATCGGAATCGCTTTCGATTACGTACTACGATCCCGGTTCCAAAATCCTTCCGTTGCCCGGTCCGGCGTACTCGGCCACCACGGCGCGCTCCTACCGGAATAACGCGTTCACGCAAAGAGTCGGCGATCCGTACGTCCACCGTACCGAAGAACCCATGGGTTCCGCGTACGAAGTTTCAGTCTCTTTGATTGGAAAAACCGCCCCTTCGGCTTCGTTCAGCGGAGCCGACGCCCCGCTTCCGGCGAACGTCGACGAACTTTTCGCGGCGTACTGGTCTAAGATTCCCAAAGAAACCTCGAAAGACCCGCTGAAGCTCGCGAAATACGTCCGTGACGAATCGGGGTTCGAATATACGGTTGAGGCTCCGGCAAAGAGCCTCCGGTCGTTCCTCTACGAAGAAAAACGCGGCCACTGCGAGTATTTCGCCACCGTTCTCGCGCTCACGATGCGGCATTTCGGGTTTCCAGCGACCGTCGTCAACGGGTACTACTCGGGCGAATATTCCCGCTTGTCCGATACGTGGATCATTCGCGGCGAACAGGCGCACGCGTGGGTCGAAATATTGGAAAACGGGTATTGGACGGTTTACGACCCCACGCCCAATTCCTGAATCGTAGTAAAATCGGCCGTTCAGGAATGGAAAGCCGCAGCCGTATCCGCGTACGACTACGTCGACCTCGTCTGGTTCACGTACGTCGTAGGGTATTCGTGATCCGCTCAGCGCGACCTTCTCGCTGCGCTCGTTTCCCTTTGGCCCTGGTTCGCCGCTTTGGCCGCGTCCGTTTACCTTCTCTGGCGGTGACGGAAGTTCCTTGTCGAGCGCTTCCGGCGTTCGAAACTTTCGTACAAAGAGCGGTTCGTGGAGGATCTCGGCGAATTGGCCGGCGCCGCTTTCCCTTTTTCGACATACGAAAACGGCCACGGCGAGCTCGTACGGAAAACCCGTCACGCGCTTTACGGCACGGACGGGTTCGTCGTTTCGGATTATGATTCGTTCCTTGCCGAATGGAAGGGCGTTCTGAAACGGAAGGAATAGCTATTTCGAAACGACTTCGGTTTTGGACATTTCGCCCGAGGGGCTCACGTCCACGCGGAAAATTTTCGTTACCGTGTCCGGAACGTTATCCGGATGGCCGTATTCGAGAGAGTACGTGACTTCGAACGTTCCGTCCGGAAGGGCTTTCGCCACGATGCGGTCGTCGTAGCGGTACGGCATGGTTCGGCGGTCGGGGTCCGCGCTTCCCACTTTCGGAACCTCGTCGTAGGCGGAGTTTTCGAGATAGGATATTTTCGCGTTTTCCACGAAACTTTCCGGATATCCTGAAGGATCGCAGACGAACGTTTTCGAACCTTCGGAATACTTGATTTCAGATCCGGTGCAACGGCCGTCGTACGAGGAATACGAATCGAACTCGGTCCGCGAGATTCCGGTGACTTCCGCATGGCGGGGGAGTTTTTCGAACTTCACTCGGACGGACGCGGGTACGGAGATTTCGATAACGCGCTTCGCGAAAGCATACGGTGACTTTTGCGAATATTTCACCGCCGCATTGTCGACCTTCACCGCCGAACCGGACGCCGAGACGGAAACCGGAACTATTTTAGAGAACTGGGATTTCGCCGATTCCGCATCGGACGCGGAGATTTCGGTGACGGTTCGGATTTTCGCGGTGACCGCATCGCTTTTGACGACGCGGATTTCCGTCCAATCAGGGAGCGTCGGAAACGATTGGCTTCGCGGAAGATCGGCTTCCGAGAATTCCACCGAGAGCGTTCAACTGGAAAAACCGGTATCGGAAACGGTTTCCGTTTTTTCACGCTGGGCGAAGTTCGCTACGGTTTTGAACGTCCCGTACGCTCCGGCGGCGAATGAGACGGCGATGACGATACCGGCGATTGCCAAAACCCATCAGGTAGCGATTTTCTTTCCGAACGCTCGGAACGCCGCTACCCACGAAAGGACGAAGAGCGTCGCCCCTACGGCTCCGGCAGCGAACGGCAATGCCGGATGCGCCCGGCCAAAGACGTTCTGGTTTTCGATGACGATGCCGCTCATCGAAGCGCCGAACGCCGCGAGGAACCCGATCGACGCGGAAAACAGGAAGAACGCGAGGAATCCGAAAAAGAAGAACGCGACGATCGAGCCGATCATGGCGAAGGTTCATCCGATGACCTCCGAAGCGCTTACCGGCGATACCGCGGATATTTTCGAAATGGCGGCGTCCGCTTTCGCTTTGATTCCTCAGCCTTGGACGCCGGAAGCTACGAACGCCGATTTGTCCTTCATAAGAAGGGCGAGAACGAGGTACGCGAGAACGCCGGTTCCGTAAAAGAAGAACAAGAAAACGAACAGTAACCGGATGAAGAACGGATCGATTTCGAACTTGTCCCCGAGCCCGGCACACACTCCGAAAATGATTCCTTTCGAGCTGTCGCGGTACAGGGGCGATTTTATGTTTTCCTTCACGGCTCAGGCGATGTCACCGAGACCGTTTTTCTTCGCTTTCGGCGCGTCGGCGAAGACGTCTTCGGGTTCGCCAAGCTCGTTGACGATGCGCACCGCCTCGCCTTCTTGGCATTCCGTACCGACGTACGAGAGCTTTTCGGCGAGCCGGTTTTCGATGTCCTGGGCGTATTCGTCACTGATTCCGTTAACGGAGACGTACCGCCTGACGCGGGAGAGGTAGCTATTGAGGAACGCTTCGGCCTGGGCGGTCACGGCGTATTCTTTTCCGGATAGGCGTATGGTAGCCATGGGGTTTCGGTTAGGTTTTATCGGAGTTTCTGATTCCTTCTACGGCTTTGGACAACTCTTGCCAAGCGTGTTCCATGAGTACGAGCGTTTCCCTTCATCCGTCGGTGAGACGGTAGTATTTTCTGGGAGGTCAGCCGGTGGATTCGACCCAGTAGTAGGATATCAGCCCGTCGTCCTTCATGCGGGTGAGCAGGGGATAGAGCGTGCCTTCCACCACGATCAGACTGCGCTCCTTGAGCGCGGTGATGATGTCCGACGCGTACGCCTCGCCGTGCCGGATGATCATGAGGATGGCGTATTCGAGAATGCCTTTGCGCATCTGGGTCGTGATTTTTTCGGATTCTCCGGCCATGGTTATGTTTTAGTACTATGTAACACAAGGTAGTGTAAGAATTATTCAAGCACGGTCAACATATTTTACGAAGCGCCTCCTTTACAAACGAAGCGCGTTACGTATAAAGCCCGCGTTAACGAACTTCCCATGAACCAGCAACCCAACCTCCTCATCGTAGAGGACAGTCCGTCCGTCCTCCAATGACTCGTGCACGCCACGACGAATTTCGGCTATAAGCCGGTTACGGCGTCGAGCAGGGGAGAGGCCATGGACAGGTACCGCGCGAGCCGCCCCGACGTCGTGCTTCTCGACGTGGCGTTGCCCGACGGCACCGGTTACGAAGTGGTCCAAGAAATCCGGTTGATCGAATCGCTCACCGAGTATTACCGCTCGTTCATCATTTTCCTGACCGCCCTTTCCGACGAAGACAACGTCGCCATGGGGCTCGATTCGGGCGGGGACGTGTATCTGAACAAACAGCAGGTAACCGGGAAAATGCTCGCCCTCCAGGCGTATCTCAAGGTCGCCACGAGAAGCGTCGATCTGCAAACGCAGCTCCGCGAGTCCAATAAAAAACTCCAGGAACTCGCCTCGACCGACGGGCTTACCGGCATTTACAACCGCCGGATGTTCGAAATCCGGTACGAGTACGAATGGAACAAATCCGCCCAGGAAGGCGCGCCCATCTCGATCCTGTTCTTCGACGTCGACAATTTCAAAAGGTTCAACGACGCGTACGGGCACCAATCCGGCGACGATTGCCTCGTCCGGATCGCCTCGCTCTTGAGAAAATTCCAAGTGAAAGGCTCCAACGTCGCGGTGTCCCGGTACGGGGGCGAGGAATTCGTGATGCTCCTTCCGGGAATCGACAAGGACAAAGCGGTGCTGATGGGCGATTTTCTCTGCAAGGAAATCGCGAAACTCGGAATTCCGCATTCGAAGAACGTGTTCCCGGTGGTTACCGTGAGCATCGGAATAAGCTCCGCAGTACCCCAGCGCGGGGCGGACAGGTCGGTTCTTTTGCGTCATGCGGACAAAGCCTTGTATTCCGCGAAAAAGAAAGGCCGAAACCAAGTTTCGGCCGCGTAGTTAGGATTTCTTCGATTTCCGGTTCCGGTACCAGATCACCGCCTTCATCTCGACGTATTGGTTGCTGAAATGCGCGAGAAGGAACGCTACGGGGAACGTTATCGCCACGAGGACGAGCCATTGGGGCATGGGAACGGATTCGCCGGTAAATACGGTGAATCTCATGATACCGATAACGAGCGCGTGGTACAGGTAGACGGAATACGATACTTTCGCCATCCATTTGAACGGCCGGTTGTCGAGCAGCCTGCCGATTTTTTTCGTATACGCTACGGTGAACAGTCCGATGCCGAGGAGTACTGGCACGAGAGGGAAGCGGTACGGTCATGCGGGCCAGGAATACGCGAAGTCGTCGGCTTCCCGGATGGTCCAGAGAAAATAGAACGCCCCGAGCATCGCCGCGAGGAACGCCGCGTCGAACCAGTACGAATGTTTCAGTCGTTTCATCTCCGCGTATATCGCCACTCAGCCGACGGCCATGCCGAGGAGGAAATGCAGTCAGAACAGGAAGGGGTTGTACGTGGGAAACCATACCGCTACGGGACCTTCTCCCGTAGGAAAGGGGAGTTTCATGAACGCGAAATGTCCCGCGAGGAGGATTCCGGCCGCGACCGCGAGTCATGCCCACGCGTATTTCCGCGGCATTTTGACTATGGCTCACATGACCGCTATCACCGTCAGTCATCCGAGCATGTCGAACGCGATATACCAGAGCGGTCCGTTGAGGTCCGCGGGAAAAAACGTGGACGGGTGAGCCCAGCTGAGGAACGTGAAACCCGCCAGAATCCGCCAGAGCGCGTTATCCATCCCTCACCGAATGAGGAATACCGCCAAAAGCGTGAACGCGAAAGCGACGTAATACGCGGGGGCGATTCTCAGAAACCGGTCGACGAGCGCGTTTTTCGCGTCGGGCGCCGGCGCTCATTCGTAAATCGTGCGCCAATACGGCGCCGAGCGGAGCATTCCTCAGAGGATGAAGAAGAAGCTCACGGTGACCGGCCAAGTTTCCACGAACTGGTAAAGGTCCCAATTCCATTGGGCCAGATTGTCGATGGCGCGCTGTTGGTTGAGGTGGTAGCATACTACGCTCAAGCAAGCCAGGGCCCGGAGGCCCGTGAGTCAGGAGAGGTTCTTCGGCATGGGTCGAATCTATCCTGATTTTTTCTTTTGAAAAGATATTTTCCTATTTTCCGTACCCCTCGCGTCCATACATTTTCTTGACTTCGGCAACCGTTCATTATTATCGAAAACGTATTTCGAGTGCTTTGTCAAAATATGGGTAACGGAGATTCCAACAATCCCGACGGGAAAGCCGTGGATCCGGCGTACATTCCTTTTTCGGAATTCACGTTTTTCGACGACCTTCCGTCTTCCGAACTTCCCGGTGAATCTTCGGTCGGTGACGGGGGAAGCTCACCTTCCGTACCCGACGCGGTCGTGGACGTGCTCGACGGAAGACTCAGGAACCCGCACCGGGAATCCATGCTGAAAAACATGGTCAATGCCAAGCCGAAAGGCGATCCGACGCTTACTCCCAAAACTGCCGTCGCCCTCAAGAAGTTTCCTTTCGTCCTCGCGAAGCTTGAGACGGCCTGGGGATGCCCCGAACTCTTTCACATCCATTTGTCGAAATTCTCCCTTACGGAAGAGCGCGTAGATCCGAAAGACCCGACGAAGGTCATCTACAATCGCGAAGGCTTCCCGGTAGATGCCGCGAACGAACTCGCCGCGCTTACCGAAAACCACGACCGCCTCTTCGGCCTCCCGCCGCATCTCGAGCACGACGCGAACATTAAGATCGACCCGTATTCCCACAACCATTCGAAATAAGGCCGCAAAGGCCTTATTTTTTCTTTTCGCCGAGGGCCTTTCGCGCGTAATATCGAAGCCTAAACCGTACCGACATGAAAATCGCAGTAATCTGAGCATGAGCCTCCTGAATGATGGTCGCGGCGACCTTGGTGGAAGAAGGCGTTCCGGCCGCGAACGTCACCGTTTTCGAAGGGAATTCGAAGATGGGGAAGAAGGTGGCGATAACGGGCGGAGGACGTTGTAACGTCACGACCGGGATTTCTTCCAAAAAGGAGCTGCTTTCCAAATATCCGCGCGGTGCGGACTTCATGGAAAAATCCTTTTGAGCCTTTTCGCCGAAGAAAGCGCGCGAATGGTTCGAATCCCACGGTTGCCCCATTAAGATCCAAGACGATCTCCGGGCTTTTCCGGCTTCCGACCAATGATCCGACGTGGTCGCGGTTTTTGAACGAATCATCGCGAAGGCCGACCTCAGGTTCGGTGCGAAAGTCGTTTCCGTCGTTAAATCCGGTTCCGGGTTCGACGTGGTTTCGAGCTCCCCTTTCGGCGATCGAACCGAACGTTTCGATGTCGTCGTCCTTTCTACGTGAGGCGCCGCGTATTCCAAGACCTGATCCGACGGAGGAGGCCACGCTTTGGCGAAATCGCTCGGACATTCCGTTACCAAGCTCGCGCCTTCGCTTTCGGCGTTCATTACGTTCGAAACCTGGTGCGCCGACATTTCCTGACTCGCGCTTCCCGATACGAAATTTCTCGACAAGGACGGGAAACCGGTTTCGGAAGGAGCGACGATGTTCACGCACTTCTGAATCACGTGACCGGCGGTTTTCGCCCTCTCCGCGAGGTTGGCTTTCGAGAACGTGTCAGAAACTTCGGCCTATTCCGTCCGTCTCGTTCCCGACGCTTCCAAGAATTTCGAAGCGTGGGAAAAATCCCTTTCCGAAGCCCTCGCTTCCGATGGAGCGAAAGAATTGAAGAACGTGCTCGCCAAATTCTTTCCCCGTCGCTTCGCGGAGATTCTGCCGTCGCTCGCGGGCGTTTCTCCCGAACTCAAGGCGGCAACCGTTTCCAAAGACGTCCGCCGGTCCTTCGTGAAACTTCTGTCTTCGGGCATTCCGCTCACGCTCTGCGGACAGCGCCCCGGCGAAGAGTTCGTTACCGCCTGAGGCGTCGAACTTTCCGAAATCTCTCCCGAAACGTTCGAATCGAAGATCGTTCCGGGATTGTTCGTCACGGGAGAACTTCTCGACGTCGACGCCGTAACGGGCGGTTTCAACCTTCAGGCTTGCTGGTCTTCCGGCAGGGCGGCGGGAAAAGCTTTGACCGAACGCCATAAGGCCTGCCTTTAAGTTCGCGCTGGCATTTCAACTCCGCTTAAACTTCTTGAAGTATCTTCCAGACAACGTAATCGGATATCCATGCCCATTCTCGAGCACCTCCTCAACGCGCTGCGAAGCATCCGTGCCAATAAGATGCGCACGGCGCTTTCGAGTCTCGGCATCATTATCGGCGTCACGTCGGTCATCGTGCTCATGGCGTTCGGCGAAGGCACGCAGCGGAGCATCTCTTCGAGCATCGAATCGCTCGGTACGAACCTTCTCACCCTCCGTCCGGGCGGTAGCCGCCAAGGCGACGTCCGTGCGACTAACGTGAAATCCTCCAATATTTTCACGCTCGACGATACCGAGGAGATTCGCAAGATTCCGGGCGTCGCGTCGGTCTCCCCGGTCGCGAACGCGTCCAAGCAGGTCATCGTCGGCAACGTCAATGCCAATACCACCGTCTACGGAATCGGGGCCGACTATTCCAAAATTAAGAACATCAAGGCCCAGTACGGCATGTTCATCGCCGCCGAAGACGTGGAAGCGCGTTCGAAGGTCGCCGTTCTCGGTCCGACGACCGCGACCAACTTCTTTTGAACGGCAAACCCCCTCGGACAGGACATCAAGGTCGGCAACGTCTATCTCCGCATCATCGGCATCGCCGAGTCCAAGGGTTCCGGCAGCGGCCCCGTCCAAAGTACCGACGACGCCATCTACATCCCGATCACGACGATGCAGGACCGCTTCTCGGGCAATAAGTACGTCTCGCAGTTCGTCATCATGGCATCGTCGTCCGACGTCATGGATTCCACGAAGCAGGCCATCACCGACCACTACCTCGAGAAGTTCAAGATCACGGATTCTTCCAAAGCGAATTTCTCGGTATCGAGTTCGGCCGACATGCTCGCCACCATATCGAGCGTTACTTGAACCCTCAAGATCTTTCTCGCTGGCATCGCGGCCATCTCGCTCGTCGTTTGAGGCATAGGGATCATGAACATCATGCTCGTATCCGTTTCGGAACGAACTCGTGAAATCGGCATCCGCCGTTCCATCTGAGCGCTCAATGCCGACATCATCGTACAATTCCTCACCGAAGCCGTCGTGCTGACGTTCCTCGGTTGATCGATAGGGGTCGCGCTCAGTTTCTGACTCGTGTGACTCGCTTCGCTCTTCTCCCTCCCGGCCTACATCACCACTTCTTCCGTCGTCCTTTCGTTCGGCTGTTCGGTGGCGATAGGCGTCGTCTTCGGGCTGTTGCCCGCGTACAAAGCGGCCCAACTCAAGCCCATCGACGCGCTCCGCGCCGAGTAATCCCGCACGATACCTAACTTCTTTCCCATGACGAAGAAAACCCTAGCGGTCACGCTTTCCGTACTCCTCATCGCCTGAGGCGGATATTATTATTCCCGCTCCAAGTCGACGTCTACCGCGACCGTACGCGTTACTGAAAAAGATACGGTCGCCGCGTTTACCGGAACCGTGAAATCCACCATCCAAGGCGTGGGTACCGCTACGGCTTCCTCGACCCAATCGCTCCAGTTCAACTCCAACGGCAAGATCGTGAAGTGGAACGTATCGGCCGGCGATAAAGTGAAAAAGGGGCAGATCCTCGCGGAAGTCGATTCGCGCGACGTGGATAACGACATCAAGAACCAGACGCTTTCCCTTGCGAACGCGCAGATTTCCTACGAGAAGCTTTTCACGAACGTGAAGGATTACCAGGTCTCCCAGCTCGAAGCGTCCATCGCCTCGGGCGAACGCACCGTCGCTTCCGCACCGAACGAAATCCGCAACCTCGAAATGGAGCGCGACGCGAAACTGAACGACCAGAAATCCTCCATCGCCCAGACCGAACGATCCATCGCGATCTCCAAGGAAAAACTCGCGACCCTCGAAAGCGACGTCGCCTACACCAAGGCGTCTTCCGAAAACACGGTGAACATGTCGGATACCAACCTGTCCTACGTCCTCTCGACCGCCTCCATCAACGCCGGCACCCAGCTTTCCGATTCCCGCGCTTTCGTGCAGGATTTGGAATCCTCCGTTCTCAATTACGCCAACGACAATACCGTTCCGGCGCAATTCGCCGCGAAGGACTCTTCGAAGGGAGTGCGCGCGACTAACGCCTTTACCGCTTTCCGCGGCCAGGTGAACCCGTATTCGACTAAGCTCGCTTCGGCGGATTTCACGAGTACCGGAGGGGTGCTCGCTTTCCTTTCCGAACGTGAAGCGTTCGCGAATTCCGGCCTCGCGGCAGCGGACGCTTTGGGCCAAGCTCTCGACGCGAGCATCGTAGCGGGAACCATGACGCAATCCGCACTCGATTCGCTTTCCAATACCGTTTCGCAGGCGCGTTCGAAGTTCGCTTCGTACCTTACCGACGTCGCTTCGGTGCGCAAGCAGATCGCTTCCATCGACGACCCGTCCCTCGTCCGCCAAGGTGCCGACAATACCGTCGCGAACAAGACCGCCTCGATGCTCGACCAGAAGTCGACCCTCGCGTCCCTCGAGGCGACCCTCGCGTCGCAGAAACTGGCGTACACCAAGCTCGAAAGCGACTACCTCATCAAGATTCAGCAGAAGAACGATTCCGTGGCTTCCACCGAAGAATCCCTCAAAACCAGCCGGCTCAACCTCGCCGATTTGAAGGACGGACCCACCAAGGAAGAAATCGCCTCCGCGAAGAACCAGATCGAGCAGGCGCAGGTTTCCCTTTCGAAAGCGAAGAAAAAGAAGGAGGATTACCAGATTATCGCGAGCTTCGACGGCGTCGTTACGGCAAGCAACGGTAAGGTCGGCGAAATCTCCACGAACTCCAACTCTTCCAGTACCGCTTCCGCGACCAGCATCACCGTAGAAGTGCCGGGGCTCTACGAAATCAGCGTCCTCGTCGACCAGCTCGACGTCGTCAAAATCAAGGCCGGACAGACTTCGACCATCAAGTTCGACTCGTATGCCGACAAGACGTTCACCGGAACCGTATCCGAAGTCGACCCGACTCCGGTAACCAGCCAGGGGGTCGTTTCCTACAAGGCGAAAATCCTCTTCCAATCGGACGAACTCCGCCTCTACAACAGCATGACCGCCACCGTGACTATCGTCGTTGAAGAACGTAACGACGCCGTTCTCGTCCCGACGGCCGCCATCTCCCAAGCCGACGGAAAGAAGACCGTCCGCGTATGGGAAAACGGACGCCCGAAGGTTACGGAAGTCAAAACGGGTCTCGTCGAAGGTTCCAATACCGAAATCCTCACCGGCGTCACCGTCGGGCAGAAAGTCGTAAACTCGGCGTTCGCCATCACTACCAAATCTTCGTCTTCCGGATTCTCGCTTTTCGGAAACCGCAACCGTTCCTCTTCGTCCTGATCCTCGTCTTCCGGTTCGACGAAAACGTCGACTTCCGGCGGCGACATGGGCGGACCTCCTCCGGGAATGTAGCCTTCCGGCAGTTTTCGAACCAATAACAGAAATTCCATGCTCGTACTTCGCAACATAACCAAAGTCTACCGGATGGGCTCGGAAGACCTCCGCGTCCTGAAGGGGGTTTCGATGTCCGTGAAGAGCGGGGAATTCGTCGCCATCATGGGGCCTTCGGGCTCTGGAAAATCGACGCTCATGAACATCATTGGCATCCTCGACGCGCCCACGGACGGCGAATACGAACTCGACGGCATTCCGGTTGAAAAACTTTCGGGTGACGAACAGTCCGAATTCAGAGGCAAGAAGGTGGGGTTCATCTTCCAGGGATACAACCTCATCCCCAGGCTTACCGCGCTCGAGCAGGTGATGCTTCCCCTCGCGTACCAGGGAATCGGCAAGGCCGAACGGAAGAAGCGCGCCCTCGCGGCACTCGAAAAGGTGGGCCTTTCCGACAAGGCGGGAAACCGTCCCAACGAAATGTCCGGCGGCCAGATGCAGCGCGTCGCCATCGCCCGCGCGGTAGTCGGCAATCCGGCCATCATCCTCGCTGACGAACCGACCGGAGCGCTCGATACGAAAACGGGCAAGGAAATTCTCGACATCCTGAAATCCCTCCACAAGGAAGGGAAGACCATCATCCTCATCACGCACGATCCGAGTATCGGAGCGATGGCACAGCGCATCATCCACGTGAAGGACGGGATGATCGAGAAGGAAGGTTAGGCGAATTCGATAAATCCCCCGGCCTCATTGGCCGGGGGATTTTGGTATCGTCCGATTATTGGATGAGTCCGTCGAGGGAATTCACGTCCGTCGAGGTTCCGTCGATGGCGTCGAGCTTTTCGTTTAGGAGATCCTTAAGTTCCGAGAAGAGGCTCTTGGCCTTCTTGGACTTTGCCTTCGCTTCGAGGGCTTCGACCTTCGCGATTACCGCGTTCAGCCATTCGGCACGTGCGGCGTCGGTCGCGAGAGCGGTGAGTTTGGCGTCGATCTTCGTGCCGATGGAAGCCGGAAGGAGTTTGGCTTGGCGGATTTCGCGTGCCGGACGGTTGCCGCCATCGGATACGCTTCCGCTTCCGTTATCCATTCGTCCGTGATCTCCGCGTTCGCCCTGGCCTTGTCCGTCTTTCGGCGGAGTGAGGGGGCGTGCCGCGAGGGCCGTCTTGAAAGCTTCGAGCTTGTCGGCCGCAACGTACTGGCTTACCGCTACGACGTGCGCGTCGATGAGCGTCTTCGCCCGGGTTTCGAATTCCGCCTGGGTGATCGTGCCCGCCTTAAGCGAATCGGCGAGGGTTTTCATAGCTTCGCGCTGTTGGTCGAGTACGACCTTGAGGGCGTCCATATCGGCCTTCGTAAGGTCGGTACGGAGGTATTGGTCGATCATTCCGCCTCCGCGGCGCTGCTGGGATCCGCTTCCGGAGCGTTCCCGCATTCCTCCTTCGCGTCCGCCGCCCTGGCGCATCATGCCACCGCCTTGGCGCATTTCCTGTCCCTGGCCCTGCTGGTCCTGGGATTCGTTCTCGTCAGCGTATGCCGAGGATGCCGATACGGCGATACCGGCGAGAATCATGGCCGCTACGGCCGTCGTTTTCTTTGCTGCCATAAATGGAAAGGATGAAAATTAGGTCGTCTTTCGAGAAGACGCCGATACTCTA
>JBAQKV010000140.1:0-8832 GCA_049301335.1 Patescibacteria group bacterium | reverse complement strand
TGCTGGGTCTCATCGATACCGGCGACGAAGCCTGCCTGATGGAATACACCGGCACGCAGAAAAAAATCGTCCAGGAGACGGCTTCCCTTCCGCTCTCGGTCGCCGAACGGCGCGAAATCTTCGCCTTCGTAGCGAACAACGAGCGCATCGTACGCCACCTTCTCGACGCTCCGGACGCGAAATTGCTCATGGAACAGTCCCGCATGTACGTCATGGACCTCGTGGGCGACATGGAAACCTTCGAAGCGGTTTCGGCGGACGGCAAGCTCACCAAGACGTGGCACGATCCGCTTCTCAAACAGACCGTCACGCTCGTCGAACCTATCGGGGACTAATCCTCGCCGGTATTCGGCATCTACGAAAAACCCCCCGTTTCCGGGGGATTTTTTCTACGCGTAATTTAGTACATTCCCATGCCTCCGCCCATAGCGGCGGGCGGCATCGCGGGTTCTTCCTTCTTGGGAGCCTCGACGATGAGGGCTTCGGTCGTAAGGAACATTCCGGCGATGGAGATGGCGTTTTCCAAAGCGCAGCGGGAAACCTTCTTCGGGTCGATGATGCCGGCCTTGACCATGTCGACGTATTCGTCCTTGGCGGCGTCGTAGCCGTAATCGGCATCCGCGTGGCGGAGGATGTCGGAAACGACGACCGCGCCCTCCTTTCCGGCGTTCTCGGCGATCTGGCGTACCGGGTACGAGAGCGCGCGGGCGACGATCTGGGCGCCGATTTCCTGGTCGCGGTTGTCGAGCTTCACGCCTTCCAAAGCCTTGGCGGCCTTGAGAAGGGCGACTCCGCCTCCGGCTACCACGCCTTCGTCGACGGCCGCTTTGGTGGCATTGAGCGCGTCTTCGATACGGAGTTTCTTTTCCTTCATTTCGACTTCGCTCGCGGCGCCCACCTTGATGACGGCGATGCCTCCGGCGAGCTTGGCGAGGCGTTCGAGGAGTTTTTCCTTGTCGTAGTCCGACTTGGAAGCCTCGACGGCCGCCTTGATTTCGCGGACGCGAGCGTCGATACGGGACTTGTCGCCGGCACCGCCCGAGACGATGGTGTCGCCCTTGGTAGAAACGACGCTCTTGGCGCGACCGAGATGTTCCATCGACGCGTGTTCGAGCTTGTAGCCGAGTTCGTCGGTGATGACGGTAGCGCCGGTGAGGACGGCGATGTCTTTGAGGAGTTCCTTCTTGCGGTCGCCGAATCCCGGGGCCTTGATGGCGAGAACGGAGAAGGCGCCCTTCATGCGGTTGAGGATGAAGCCGGCGAGAGCGTCGCCTTCGACGTCTTCGGCGATGATGACGAGTTCGCGCTTACCAGCGCCGGCGAGCTGTTCGAGAACCGGGATGAGGTCCTTGAGGGACGAAATCTTCTTGTCGGTAATGAGGATGTGCGCGTCGGAAACGCGGGCTTCCATCTTTTCGCCGTCGGTGACCATGTACGGCGAGACGTAGCCGGTTTCGAACTTCATGCCTTCGGTGACTTCGACTTCGAGGCCGAAGGTCTGTCCGTCTTCTACGGTAATGACGCCGTCTTTGCCGACCTTGTCCATCGCGTCGGAGATGATGTCGCCAACTTCGGCGTCCTGTGCCGAGATGGTGGCGACCTGCGCGATTTCGTCTTTGGTGGAGATGCTCTTGGCGTTCTTGGCGAGTTCGGCCACCACGATGGCACCGGCCTTCTTCATGCCGTTCTTGAGTTCGATGGCGTTGATGCCGGAACGGATTTCGCGAAGGCCTTCCTTGGCCATGGCGTAGGTGAGGAGGGTGGCGGTGGTAGTGCCGTCGCCGGCGGCGTCGTTGGTACGGGAAGCGGCCTCTTTCACGAGGTCTGCGCCCATGTTCTCGATCTTGTCTTCGAGTTCGATTTCGCGGGCGATGGTCACGCCGTCGTTGGTGACCTGCGGAGCGCCGTACCCTCGGGAGAATACTACGTTGCGGCCTTTCGGACCGATGGTGGCGGTGACGGTCTTTGCGACTTTTTCCATTCCCGTGAACATTTGGAAACGGGCTTCGTCGCCGAAGTGGATGTGCTTAGCGGACATAGAAAAAAGAAGTTATCGGAAAAATCCGGGTCGGAAAACCGGGAATTACTGGAGGTCGAACGGAATTTCCTTCACTTCGTACGAGCGGTTCGCGAGGCTCTGGGTTTTCATTACCGGGGAAGAGCTTCCGGCGAGTTCGCTCGTGGTGACGAGGTAGAAACCTCCGTTGTACCGGATCGAGACGATGTGGTCGGGATTGATGTACACGGTTTGTCCCGAAGTGAGGACGAAGGGAAAGAAATCCGCCATTGGGGTTCTGTTTAGGAAATTTTCGCGAGCACGTATTCGAACGCGACGATGCGGTATTTCACGCCGTCGACTTCGACTTCGTCTCCGGAATACTGGCCGGAAAGGACTTTGTCCCCCGGTTGGAGGTCGATGGTAACCAGGTTTCCGTCCTTGTCACGTTTGCCGGGGCCGACCGCTACGACTTCGTAGACGTTGGGGCGCTCCCGGTTGGCGGTTTGGGGAAGGAGGATGCCGCCCTTGGTGACGTTTTCGGGCTCGACCCCCTTGAGGATGACCCGATCGGAAAGGGGCTGGATCTGCATAGGAAGAAGAGATGGGGAATAAAAAGAAGCAACCGCGAATGTTCCTTCGCAATTAGCAAGCGTATTATATACGTGCTAATTTTAGAGTCAAATATTCGATATGCGGGTGCGGAATATGGAATTGACATAACGCGCCGGTAAACTATACATAATATTGGCAGAAACTTGAGAAGGAGAATTGCCATGACCCCACCAGAGAACACTACGGAAGTCCGGGTGCTTACCGCCGGCGGAACGATCGACAAAACCTACGACCCGCTGAAAGGGGAACTCGTCGTCGGCGCGCCGAGCGTCGTCCGGGCGTTCGAGACGGCTTCGGTTTCGCGCGAATCGGAACCGCTGAAAGTCCTCGTCAAGGACAGTCTCGAAATCACCGACGCCGAGCGCCTATTGCTCGCCAACGTCGTCGCGGCGGCGGTATCGCAAGGCGTGCTCGTCACCCACGGTACCGACACCATGTCGGAGACGGCCGCCATGATCGACGGGCTCTGCCCCGAGAAAACGGTAGTCATCACCGGCGCCATGGTGCCGAGCGGCTTCCCCGGAAGCGACGCCGACTTCAACGTCGGTTTCGCGTACGCAGCGGCCCAGCTGCTCCCGCCGGGCGTGTACATCGCCATGCACGGCAAGGTCGTCCACCATACGAAGTACCGGAAAGACCGCTCCGTCGGCCGTTTCGTAGAAACGTAAGGAGTTAGTTTGACAAAACAAATAGCGTAGTTATAAATTACGCATCTTCCCACTCGGACAAAGGAGCAATCCCTCGCCGATCGGAAGATCGGCAGCCAGTGAAAACCAACGTTCTCCAAGGAGATGCGAAAGTGCACTACTTCCGAAAACGGCCGCGCCGAAGCACCTGGCTGATCAAGCCTTGCGCCGGGCGCAAATCCTCGGGGATGGCCTCCTGAGGTAAGGACCCCTACCGACGTGAGTCGCGGGGTCTTTTTCATGCGTCCCCCGGTCATGTTTGACATTTACCGAATCGTAAGTATCAATCCTCGGTCAAACACATACACAAGGAGTAAGCGATGATTCTTCAGAAACCCGACGAACTGGGCCTTTCCATCCCCTGCCGCGCGGAAAGCTTCCGCGATTCGCCGTGCTATCCGGTACTTGCGGCACTCGAAAGCATCGACCATAGCGCCGTGATCCTCTTCCACCCGGTCTTCCATACGATCGAATGCAAATGGCTCTCCGGCGGCGAATACGAGACGATGTTCAAGATCGTCCCGGGCGAAGGCGGACTGTCCGAAAAACACGGGATCACCGTCCCCCTCGGCAGGCTCGCCATCGGGGTCGACGACGCGAACCTGTGTCTGGAACGGTTGAAGCGCGAAATGTTCGAAGCCGTGCAGGCGTTGGCCGAGGAAGGAAGGAAACTTCCCGACTGGGCGTCCGCCAATCCGGATCGGAAATTCTGGGCGGGCAAATTCTCGGAAATGGCGATAGGCCTAGGTGGGAAGCGACCCCCGAGCAAAACCGATTACGGAATCTACGCGCAGCAGGCCGCGGCGAAGTTCTTCCTCATCGCCAAACTGAGCGAAGGCATCCGCATCCTGTCGTTCCCCCAAGACGCCGGCGATCTGGCGAAAGCCGCATGAACCGTCCGTTCTTGACTTGCGGCTTCGCATCCGTATAAACGACCCGTTCGCGAAGGCGCCTCCAAAACGCCCGAGCGGATTCGAAAACAAATCGTCCACCAACCGAAACGGAAGGAGAAATACCATGAAGCGCGATCCGAGTTGGATCAAGTTCTACGGAATCGGCGGCGGCACTACCGAGCCGGCCGATATCGGGGGCGGCTCGAGCAATGACAAGCTGCCCAAGGCCGTCGAAGGCATCGGTGCCGGTTCCGGCGACCAGCAGGCCAAGCCGGGCATCTGACGGCCACGTTCTTTACACAATTCGGCAAATCGGGACCGACCGCCGGAGACTCCCCCGTCCTCCGGCACCGCGAACGTTCCAAGCGAACCACTTCGAGGCCCCGTGAGTTTCGGCTCCTAAACCGAAAACCGGCCGTAAGGCCATACGGTCCGCACCCCACGGGTGACGGACGGCGAACTCCGAGCTTCTTCGGTCGGCATCGCGCCGAACAAGGTATGCGAAAGAGTCGCTAAAACCTGCCTGACCGCAGGACCGACCCCAGTCCAATCCACCGGACTGGGGTTTTCTTATGGCTTCGGAAGCCCATTCCGTTTGCCAAAACGGCCGTTCTTCCTATAATCCGCGCGATTTCGCGGTGGCAAACCGCGCCAAAAATCCCTTATCCACACCCCATGTCCAAAGAAACCCCGAAAGGACTCGGCACCCGCCTCGCCGTAGTAGCCGTCCTCGCGATCACTTCCCTCGCGTACGCTTTCCCGTGGAAGGCGCACGGCATCCCGATGCCGTTCGACAACGGAGAATACAAGCTCGGCCTCGACCTTCACGGCGGCGTCGAACTCGACTATAAGATCGACCTCGAAGAGGCGAAGAAAAAGGGTGGCGACTATAACGAAAAGAACGTCGTAGAAGGCCTCAAGTCCATCGTCGAAAAGCGCGTAAACTCGCTCGGAACCGCCGAACCGACCATCCAGACCGCTTCCTACGGAGGCGAACAGCACATCGTCGTCCAGATCCCGACCCAGAATTTCGGGAACGAAAACCTCACCGACGACGAAAAGAAGGCGAAAAATTCCGAATACATCGCCAAGGCGAAGGAAACCATCGGCAAGGTCGTCCGTCTCGAATTCAAGGAGATGAAGACCGTCATCACCGACGCCGACCGTGCCGAACGCAAGACCATCGCCGAAACCGCCGCCAAGGAAGCCGCCGCCGCCAAGGATTTCTCCGTGATCGGCAAGAAGTTCCGCGACGGGTACGAAAACGTCGAATACGCTTCCGGCTCCTCGACCGTCGAAGAGCTTCCGGCCCAGTTCGCCCTCGCCGACGTAACCGGCGCGACCGAACCGAAGGTCACCGGAGCCGTCGCTTCGCAGAAGGGAGGAACCCTCAGCATGGGCGAAGACGGCAAGGTCGGTACCGTAGCCGGAGAAAAGGGATTCTCCGTCGTGAAGGTTTCCAAAGTTTCGGGCACCGGAACCGGAAAGACCGTAGACTACGAGGCCATCTTCGTCAGCGAAAAGCCGTCCGCTTGGACCCCCGCGAAGACCGCCGACGGCAAGGCTCTCGACGAGCGCTACCTCACCAAGGCTTCCACCACCTTCAACCAGAGCTACCAGCCGCAGATCGAACTCCTCTTCAACGACGAAGGAGCCAAAATCTTCGGAGAACTCACCAAGCGCATGGTCGGAAAGCAGCTCGCCATCTTCGTAGGCGGGGAATTGCTCACCGATCCGGTCGTCCAGACCGCCATCACCGACGGTAAGGCCGTCATCACCGGCAACTACACTCCGGAAAGCGCCAAGAAGCTCGCCAACGACATCAACACCGGTATCGTTCCGGCACCGATCTACCTCACCAGCGAACGCGCCATCGACGCGAAGATCGGCGGGGACTCCCTCGACGTCATCATCAAGGCAGGTATTATCGGCCTCGCCGCCATCGTCGTGTTCCTCGTCCTCATCTACCACGTTTCCGGCCTTCTCGCCGGCCTCGCGCTCGTCATCTACGGACTCATCCTCCTCGCGCTCGTGAAATTCTTCGGGATCGTCCTCACGCTCGCTTCCATCGCGGGTATCGTCCTTTCCATCGGTCTCGCGATCGACGCGAACGTCCTCATCTTCGAACGCACCAAGGAAGCCCTCCGCGAAGGTGCCGACCTCCAGCGCGCGATCGTCACCGGCTTCGAAAAGTCGTGGACCGCGATTTGGGACTCCCACATCACTTCGCTCACTTCCGCGATCATCCTCTACATCTTCGGCGTTTCCCTCATCAAGGGCTTCGGGCTCATGCTCGGGCTCGGTATCGTCCTCTCGCTCTTCACCGCGATGTGGATTTCCCGCATCCTCATCCTCTTCTTCGGACAGTCGTACGAGGGTCGCGAAGGAAAATTCGTAGGCCTCAAGAAATAATTTCCATGAAACCGAACGTAGAAACGGGAAAGTACGGCGGACGCCTCTCGCAAGAAGCCGGAACCCTCACCCCCACCTCCGAAATCGTCTTCGCCGTGCGCGACGAGGCCGAACGCCGGGGAATAAGCATCGGCTACGACACCCTCACGGCCATCGTGGCCCCCAACGCCGAACTCTACCGTACCGAAATGCTTACCGGCAGCGTGTTCGTAGAAAACGCGCTCATGCCGCCGAGCATTCTGCGCGTACGCGCGAAACTCCGTAACGAAATGCCGGGTGTCGAAGGATTCGGGAAATAACCGTACGAACGAATGAAACCGCCCCCTCGTTGGGGCGGTTTTCGTTTGTTTCCTATAATTTGCGAACCGCGTACATATGTTTACAATACGTCAAATATCTCCATCCAAACGTTTATGGACCGCACTGGAAAGAAAATCGGAAAGAAAGTCCGATTCTCATGATTCACGCTCGCGGAGCTCATCGTCGTAATAACGGTGCTCGCCATTCTCGCCACCGTGGGATTCATTGCGCTCTCGGGTTACTCCCAAGACGCCAAGGATTCCGCGAACAAGGCGAACGTACGGTCGGTATATTCGGCCATTTCCGCAGAAGCGGCGATCACGAACAATTCCGCGAGATACTACGTCGTGCACGACGTGAACGCCGCACTTACCGGCGCTTTCTTTTTCGTCGACGGGACTTCCGTCGCGCTGACTTGAGGAGATTGGAACGCGGCATGAACGAACTATTCTGCGGGAAATCCCGACTACGCGAAACTCAAGCTCAACCCTGAAAAATTCAAAGTATCCAGCGTCTTCGACACGCTTTCCGTCTCCGCCGCTTACGACCCGAAATACGTTTCCGTAGGCGCTGCGGATTATTCGACGAACTCGAGTTCCTGAAAAAAACGAACGGCCTCGTACTTCCAGGTCGCCGGAGTTTCCCAGGGAACGGGATTCGCTACCGTTACCGGCAATTATCCCGCGAACCTTTCGGGATCGGTCTCATGACTGGTTAGGGATTTGGTATCGCCGTCAGCTACGGGCGCGCTGGTAGATGGATTGAAAAGCGGCGTCGTTCCGGGATTCTGCGCCACCGTCCCGACTTTCGCGAATCTGGGGGCTACGAGCGTCGGATCCCCCAGTTCCGTAGGACAAGAGTGGACGTATTCCGCCGTTCCGGGAAATTGTACGTATTCTTGCGCTTCGGGATATTCCGGAAATTCGTGTTCGACCATAGGAATCACGGGGGACGACGGGACCGGAAGGAGCTGGTGAGACGGAACGTACGCGACGTCCTGCCAATGATACTTGAGCGTCCCCGCTCCCAAGGCGTACGCATGATCGACTGGCGACGGGGTATACTTGATCGATCCTGACGGCGCCGGAGGAAGCGCCCCGTTCCAAACGTATTGCGACATGACGACCGATTGAGGCGGCTGGACGCTCATCATGATGAGTCGGGAAAACATAGGCGGCTGGAATTCACTCGGATCCGCGACGATATCAAATACGCCCAATTACGACTCCTGGAGCTATTCCGCGAAAAATCCTTCGACCGTAAACCCGACTACGAACACGACGCTGAACGTCGTTACTCCGGCGGCCGCGACCGTCCCGTTTCAGAAAATGATGTTCCGATGTTCTGGTGATTCGACGTATTGCGGTACCGACAACATGTCGATATACCAACACGGCAGCACTTCCCTGCTTTCGGCGAAAACGGGGACGATGACACAGGTTACCTCGACCGGATGGCCGTTCTCAACCATGCGGATGTACACCACGAGCGGCACTAGCGACCCCGCGTACCTCATACCGATCAACAGCATCTCCCTTTCGGCGCAGTGCGCTCCCGCGACTTCGCGCCCGTATTCGGCTTGCGTACGCATCGGTCTCGTCGGCCGTGATTTCTACGATTTCCAAAATTCCATAGGACTCGGATTCAAGGGATACGAAAACTATTCCGAAACCCTGAGTTCGAACGCCATGCTCGGATACGTGGCGCACCGTTCCTTCGCGGTGTTGAGAGGCGACGTATACGTACGCTAAAGAAAAAAACCGCCCCCTCGCCGGGGCGGTTTTCGTTTGCCCGGAAACCGCCTTGCCGTATACTCCGCCCATGATTGGATTTTTCGATTCCGGCATCGGTGGACTCACCGTTTTGGAAGAGTTACGCAAGCGTTACCCCGCGTACGACTACGCCTATTTCGGCGACCGGGCGAATTGTC
>JBAQKV010000139.1:0-11924 GCA_049301335.1 Patescibacteria group bacterium | reverse complement strand
TCACGCACCTCTACGAATCCTCCAATCCGAACCCGCTCTCGGTGACGAACTTCTTCGGCGGATTCATGACCGCGTTGGATAAGAACCTCGTCCTCGTCCAGGAGAACACCATCGACATCAAACGCAGCCTCATAGCCCGCGGATAGCCCTTCCCCTTTTTCGCATGTTCTGGGGAATCGTCTCTTCCGTTCTTTCCGTGCTCAATACGTTCGCTTACCAGCGGGCCATTTCGGCGTGAGTGGCGATGGGCGCGAAACCGCTTTTTCGGACGTTCTACAACAATTTCGTCGTCATCGGCATCGTCCTCGCGCTCTTCGCGGTAGGGAAGCCTTTCTGAAATTTCGCGGCGCTCGACTTTTCCCCGTACGTCTCGGAACCCCTGCTTTTCGCGCTCGCTATCGGGGCCTCGCTCGCGGGAATCGGGGCCTCGCTCGCGGGCCAATACGCGTATTCCAACGAACGCGCCGGAGTCCTCGCCCCGTATTCGGAAACCGGACGCTTGCTCACCATCGTCTGAGGTTTCTTCATATTCTCCGACCAGTCGTTCGTTCCGTTCGCGTCAGCCGTCGTCGCGGTTCTGGCTATCGTGGCCTGTTCGGTGGATTTCAAGTCCCTTTCGGTAAACCGGTATTGCGCCGTATTGGCGGCATCCGGCTTGCTCCGCGCGTTCGCGTCGATTTCCGTTTGATACGTGGTGGCGAAAATCACGCCGTTCACCATCACGTTTTTCGACGTGGCCTTCGCTTCCGTAGCATGCGGCGCGGTATTGCTTTGGAAGGGGTGGATGCCCCCGTTCGACCGCCCGAAGCTCGTCGAACTCACCAAGTGGACCGCCGCGAACGACGGAACGTGGATGGTGACGTTCATCATCTCCCTCGTGCTCCTCAAGAGCCTGGGGATCGTCACCGTTTCGCTTCTCGGCATGCTCACGCTCGTACTGACCGTCGTCTTCGACGCGCACCGCGCGCACAAGTTCCCGCCGCTCAAAATATCGATTCTCGCCGTTACCGTCGCATCCTGCGTGGCGGTGGGCTCCTTCTTCCGCTAACATGACCGTTTTTCTCGTCATCCTCCAATCCGCGCTCAACGCCCTGGGTACCGTCGTGACCCAGCGGGTACTCGTGAAGCGCGCGGTAGGGAACGATTGGCAGACGTTCGTCGCACGGACGAGCAACTTCGTCGTATTGTCCGCCTTCCTCTTGATTCCGGTTTTCGGAGGGCGCGCGTTTTTCCAATTCCCGAGCGAACCTTTCGAATCCGGATGGTGGACTACCTTGGGGCTCTTCGCACTCTCCACGGCCATGGTCTATTCGACCTATCCGCTCAGGAGGTCGGCGTACATGAACGAAAAGATATCCGTCCTCCAGCCGTTCGTCATGGCCAGGCAGGCGTTCGTCGTGGTAGCTTCGTATTTCGCACTCTCGGAATCGGTTTCGCTCGTCACGTTCTTTTCGGCGCTCGCCGCCATCGTGGTGGTGACGTTCTCGGGATCCGGGGGGCTGAAACTGTCGTTCAACAAGTACTGCGGCATGATCTTCGCCGCGAGTTTCATCCAGGCGCTGCAGATCATGCTCGTCGTCCATTTCGTCAAACTCTGGGGCGCCGCGGGATTCTTCTACGTCGAATCCGTAGCCATCGCGTTCATCTCTGCCGTACTCGTAGTGTCGCGCGGAAAGTTCTCCGAATGGAAGCTCATGACGCCCGAGTACGTGAAGCTCCAGCTTTCCGCGAACGTCGTCGCGCTCTGAGCGACCGTGTTGGCGCTCTTCTTCTATGGCAGTCTCGGCGTGGTCGTAACGTCGCTCGTATCGTTTTTGTACCTCGCGTTCCTCTACGCGATCAACTATTTCGCCACGAAGGAAATTCCCACCAAATTCGACGTGGCCTCCACGTTCGTCGTCCTTGCACTCATCGCCCTATGAGCCTTCTACCGGTAGGCCGTCCGTTCGTTTCGGACGCCGGGCGTGTCCGACAATTCCCGTCTCCTTCCGCGTACGGCAAAGGGGCCGTCGTTTACGTGTGTGACAGGGAAATGCGCGTCACGGGGAATAGGGGTTTGTTTTTCGCCGCGGAACTTGCGAACGACCGCGGCGTTCCGCTCGTCGTGCTCGCGGTTTCCGATACGTCGTGGTCGCACGGTAATTTCCGACACCTTTCGGCGGAAGCGGATTCGTTTTCGGACATGGCTTCCCGATTGGAAATACTTGGAATCCCGCTTTTCCCGTTCTTTGGCGACGACGCGGCGGAACGGGTTCGCCGATACGTCGCGGACGGCGGGTTTTCCGCGGCCGTATTCGATTTTTCGCCCGTCCGCGCACAGCTCGAACTGCGTAGAACGGTCTGTGAATCCGCCGGAATTCCCGTTTTCGAAGTCGATTCCCGCTGTGCCGTTCCGGCAAGGTCGGTGACCGACAAGTACGAAGTCTGAGCGCGGACGCTGCGTCCGAAATTCTGGAGGCAGTTCGTCGCTCCCGAGAAAATCCCATGTGCGGAACTGCCCGATTTGGCCGTTACGTACGCGGGCCCGGCTCCGAAACCCGTTTCGGAGGAACTCGCGTCCGCGAAGTGCGACCGTTCGATCGGGGCGGTTCCGGGGTTCTTGGGAGGGGAGTCCGAAGCCCGAAGGCTTTTGGGGAATTTCGTAGAAATCCGGTTGCCCGGATACGCCGAGCGCCGCAACGATCCGAATTCCGGAGCGTCCTCGGGCCTCGCCGCGCATTTCCGCAACGGCAACCTTTCGCCCGAAGAGGTCGTATTGGCAGTAAACGGCTCGTCGGCTTCGGATGAAGACAAAGAATCTTTCTTGGAGGAATACTTCGTCCGTCGCGAGCTCTCCGAGAACTTCTGCCTCCATAAGAAAGAAACGTACGACGTACTCGAAGGAGCTCCCGCGTGGGCGCTCGCGAGCCTCGCCGCGCATGCCGCCGATCCCCGGGTTCCGAAATATTCGGAGTCGCAGTTCGAAAACGGCGAAACGTACGACGACCTCTGGAACGCGTGTCAGAACGAACTCGTCACCACGGGAAAAATCGCGTCGTACCTTCGAATGTACTGGGCGAAAAAAATTCTCGAATGGGCCGAATCTCCCGCCGAAGCCCATCGGATCGCGTTGCGGTTGAACGACCGGTACGCGCTCGACGGGCGTTCGCCCAACGGCTACGTCGGCGTACTGTGGTCGGTGGCGGGACTCCACGACCGGCCATGGTTCGAACGCGACGTCTTCGGCGTCATCCGGTACATGAACCGGAGCGGCTGCGAACGGAAGTTCGACGTCGGCGAATACGTGCGGAAGTTTGGAAAATAGGAACCATGAAAAAAACGCGCCGGTCGGGCGCGTTTTTCGATTTCGAAAATTACGGATTCGGGAAAGCGGCCGCCGACGGGGTGAAATTCGACGAGTACCTCGCGACGCCCTTGGTGATGCGCACTTCGTCGACATAGCCCTGTCCGTATTTGCTATTGAGCCCGCCGATAAGGAACGGAGTGCCGCCGGACGTCGGAGTTCAGGATATCGCCGTCTCCGCCGACCCGATCCCGTTTACCCAGATTTTGATTCCCGTGGAGGTTTTCGTAAGCGCGACGTGGTTCCATTGGTTGGCTACCACTTTTTCGGTCGACGCCACGTGGACGGAGCCTCCGTTCCAGTAGTAAAGTTTTACCGCTCAGGTACTGATCGGTCAGAACGACCAGTAGTTGGTGTTGTCGCCGACGTTGGCGTTTCCGATGGCGCATGAAATTTCTCCGCCGCCGTTCGAAACGCCCCAAGACGCGAGGTTCTCCGGGTATATCCACATTTCCAGCGTATAATCGCCGGTCCACCAATCGTACGAATTCGCGACGTACGGCATGGAGAAGTAGTCGCCCGCCCCGTCGAAATACGAGCTCGCTCAACCGAACTTGTTCTGAACCGAGCTGATTTTCGCGTCTCCGTTGGTCGTAACGGTCGCGCCCTTTTGGTCTACGGCTGAGGATACTCCGCCCGAAGAAGGTATCGCCGAAGGGGGAGTGAATGCCGAAAGGTACCGCGCCACGCCCTTCGTGATTCGGAAATCGTCCATATATCCCTGGAATTGCCGGGAAGAAAGGCCAATCGGGTCGCTGCCCAGAGCGAACTGCGTTGCCGCAGGCGTTTTCGCGGCGAGGGTCGCGCTACCGGATTCCACGCCGTTCACGTAGATTTTCGTAGTGGTTCAGGAGCGTACGGCTGCCACGTGGGTCCAAACGTTTTTCGGAATGGCAGGTCCGGTAACGGTACCGACCGATTGGGTTACGTATTTCAAGACGTCGGTATTCGTAACGTAGAACGTCCAGTCCTGAGTCGCGGCGATGGTATTGTATGCCCGCGCTCAAGCTTGGGTATTGTAGATCCAGGCTTCGATAGTGAAATCGCCGGCAGTGATTCAGAAATCGCTCGAATAGGTATTCGCGGTAAGGTAGCTGGCACCGTCGAAATATCCTCCCGCGCCGTACTTTCCGGTGCCCGTGGCGATTTTCATCGTTCCGTTCGAAGTGAACGCTTTTCCGGTATCGTCGACGAACGAACTCGATCCGTCCGCGCCCTCCATGCGGAAATTCGAGGCGACCTCGTTCCTGTACGGGTCGCCGTTGTCCGCACGTCCGTCGAAGTGAAGCAGGGCCGTTACTCCGTTCGCGTATTGGTCGGTCGCCGCCGGAGTCGAAACGGGAACGGAAACGATTCCCGCCCCTCCGTCCGAAAGCGCTCCCGTGAGGTTCGTCGCCGAACCCGGTTCGGCTCTGAGAAGCCCCGAAACGTACCCGTTCGGCATTCCCGTCGTCGGGAAGTTGCCCGTGACGCTCGCGAGTTTGGTCGCCGGCGAAATCCCGGCGGTTTGGGCGTACGAGACCATCCTCTTCCTCCCGGTCGGCCCGACCGTCGTGAAGTCCGCTCCCGCGGCCATGAGGGAGCCCGCGTCGTACGAAGCTTCTACCGAGTCCGCTCCGAAACCGGTCGCCCTCGCGAGGACTCCGAGCGTCCCGCCGGGAAGCCCGGAAGCCGAGATCTTGAACTTATCGGGATTGAGCTTCAGTCTCGCCCAGTTCGGCTTTCAGGCGGTGTAGTTGGAATCCGCCGGCGCCGAACCCACGTCGCCTCCCGTGAGCGCCACGGGAGCCCCGTCGACGTACGCGAACGCGCCCGAAAGGGCGTAGTCCGTATCGTGCACCACGTAGTACCTCGGGGAATTGCCCGTGAGCGCGGCTTCCGAGGAGATCGCGGTCTGTACCGACCGCACGTTCGTTTTGGTCGCGGAATCCTTGGCGTCCTGGGAGTATCCCGAAAGCGCCAGGAAACCTATCGTGGCGAGGATCGCGAGGATCGTTACGACGACGATGAGTTCGACGAGGGTGAAGCCGGAGATTTTCCGAACTTTCGGGATTCCAACCGTTTCGGCTTTCCGTCCCGTTTGAATAGCGTTTCGTTCCAGCATATCCCTTGATAATCAATATTTCGTTTAAATGCTACCAAATGGCGTTCGGGAGTCAAAAAAGAAAAAGCGCCCGGTTACGGGCGCATCCTGAACGGCGACGGCTTGTCGTCGAAGTGTTTCTTGTTGAGTTCCGCGACGGTTTTTCTAAAAGCCAAAGCTGCCGGTTCGGTCGTATTCGGATCGTAGAGGTCGATATTTCGGTTTCCCGGAGTCCGGTCTCCGCTCACGCGGTTTCTCAAGAGTGCGGGCTCGAGTTCATCGGACAGTGCCTTGAGCGCGTAGGAAAGGGAATTCGAAACGTCTTCGAAAGATTCGCGGGTGAGGGGAATCCCTTCGCGGAAGAAAGTTTTCAGAAACGGTTCGATCTTTTTGAACTGAGAAAGGTTCCGCGCGTCGTCCACGACCTTCGTGACGAGTCTGGAGGAATCGAATTTCTCAGGAGCCTTTTCGCTGCCGCCGATGACGATTTCTCCGTTTTCCACACGCACGCTTTTCCCATCGGGGAGAACGGCTCACGAGGCTTCGGGGGCGTTTTTGGTTTCGGCGAGCTTCTTATCGGCGAGATGGTCCATGAACGACTGCAATTTGAGCCGTTTCGCCGGATCGGTTTCGTTCTTGAGGAGGAATTCGACGAAGCGGATCTTCTTGTCGGTAGGCGCTCTTTCGAACGCGTCGGCGGCCTTTTCTTTCGCCGCTTGTTCGCGTTCGCGTAGGGCTTCGGCGTCCGGAAGGGCGCCGTTTGGTTTTTCGAAAGACATTTCTCGTGGTTGAAATCGTAACCGGTCCATTGTGCCAGTCTTTTCCGGGACAATCAACCGCCGATTATTTTCCCCTTCCCGAAATCACCCGTATGAACGAAAAGAGCTTCCCTTCGCGCGCGCGTATGTTTTCGATGAACCAGTTCCGTACCGTGGCGACGTCCGTCTCGTTTCCCTCGGCGTCGGTAAGGATTCCTTCGCTCAGGAATTTCCGGTATATCCGTTCGCACCCTTCGGAAAACGCGTCCGGTTTCTTTTTGAAGCACGGAAAAAACGCGGCGTTCGCCAACTCTTCGTTTCCGCCCAGATAGCTTGCCATTCGGAAACAGAGGTCGTACAGGTCTATCGCTTCTTTCTTGAACGTCGCGTCCGAATAGATCCATTCCCGTTCGTTCGCGACCTTCGTAATGGCCGGGCCGGCACCGTAACAGCGGTAATGCAGGCAAGTGTCGAAACCCCGGTGCCTTCGGGCGTGGTATACCGAACAGGCGTGTCCGATTCCGGACGGGTCGAGATTGAGGTACGAGCAGACGGTATTGGCGGTTTTCGTAAGGACGCCGTCGCTTTCCTTGGGGATTTCGAGCGCTACGCAGCAAAATCCCGCGCATTCTTCGCAGCGGTTGGAATAGTCGATGGGGGAGTCGTTCGCGAGTTTTTTCCGGAGCTGACGGGTCAGTTTTTACCCTCATTGGGGAAGTTGTCAATAATCCGCGTTCTCGGCAGATTTTCCAAGCGCCCCCGCAAGCCGGGTTTTTTTTGACTCCGTAGGCTTTTCCCCTATAATCGCCCCCGCTTCCTAGAAGATACCCTTTTTGACAATGCTCCGTTTCCTCCGAGAGTCCGTGAAGGAGTTCGACCACGTCGTATGGCCGACCCGTCGCGAGACCGTTCGCTACTTCACTATCGTCGTTTCCACGATCGTGGCTTTCGCCATTTTCCTTTTCATCATCGGAACGGCATTCTCCACTTCGATTTTCGCGCTCCGCAACGTCGTCAAGCCGGCATCCGCCGTTTCTTCGACCCAATCCGCGACGAAGCAGAAAGCTTCGAACATCGACCTCAAGGCCCTTCTCGGCAGCGGAGCTTCCGCCACCGGAACCGCCGTTCCCGTAACCGTTACCGACTCCGCGTCCGGTTCGGCAAAATAACCGAAACCCCTTTTCCCCCATGTTCGATTGCTTGAATAACGAAGGCGGAGAGTGGTACGTCATCCGCGTGATTTCCGGAACCGAAGAAAACGTCCGCCAGTCGCTCATGCAGCGTCGCGAAGCGTTCGGTCTCGAGAAATTCATCCTCGACGTTTTCGTTCCGACCCACGACGCCATCTCCATCCGCGCAGGCGGCGTGAAGGTGAAGAAAAAGAAGAACATCTTCCCGGGGTACATCCTCGTCAAGATGGTCGTCACCAACGAATCCTGGTACATCGTCCGCAATACCCCGAACGTCACCGGTTTCCTCGGAGCCGGAACCGTACCGGTACCGGTACGCGGCGAAGAGCTCGAACGCCTTAAGGGCGTTCTCACCGAACGCAGCGAAGAATATACCACGACTACCCGCGTAGGGGACGTCGTCGTCATTCTCGCCCCGCCTTTCGAAGGCAGCGAAGCTACCGTTACCGAAATCAACGAGAGCAAGGGAATGCTCAAGGTCAACGTCAATCTCCTTGGACGCGACACTCCGGTCGAACTCGAATTCGGCAGCGTCAAGGTGAAGAAATAACCGTTTCTTCCATGCGGGCGGTATCCATCTTCCTTCTTACCCTCGTGGCGGTCGCGACCGTCAACGCTCTCGCTACGGCCTTCTATCCGCCGTATAAGAGCGCCCTCCGGGACCTTCGTTCGAAGGCATTCCCGGAGTTTTCTCATGTCGGGGACGCTGACGCTTCGAAGCCGGTTCCTGTGTCCGGCGCCCGTCCGGGCGACGCGGAGCTCGCGGCTTCGATCGACCGCATGGCGGCCGGAATCGACGCGCTCGTGGCGACTTCCGGTACGGGATCCGTACCGACGGCGCGAACCGGTACGGGGATTTCCGCTACGGGAGCCCAAGTTCCGCCCGTCTCCACCTGAGCCGTCGCGAAGCCTCAGGAAGCCGAACCGGAATACCCGCTTCCGGGCATCCTTCTCGCCCGGCTCATGCCCGACGTATTCCCGAAAAAGGTTGAAAACAAGGGTATTTTCGATATACATATCTTCCGTGGCATCGGATATTCCACCTACGCCGACGAGAAGACCAAGGCGAGGTTTTACGCGTTCTCCGAAAGCTACGGCGTCATACTGTCGAACCTCAAGCTCGTGTCACCGGTTTACGGCATCCGCGAGACCGACACGTTCTTCTCGCAGACGTTCTTCCTCAATCCGACCAATAAGAAAGACACGACCGTCCGGTTCGTGACCGAACTCGAAGGTAAGGCCGTAGGGGTCGAAATCCCCAAAGCCGCCTACTCCAAATTGAAAAAGCTCCTCTTACAGCAATAACCGCATTCCCATGTCCAAGAAGACCCTCCTTACCGCAGAAGGCCTCGCAGAGATCCAGAAGGAACTCACCAACCTTAAGGAAGAACGCCGCGTCGTCATCGCGGAAAAGCTCAAGGAAGCCATCTCGTTCGGCGACCTCTCCGAAAATTCCGAATACGAAGACGCCCGCAACGAACAGGCGCAGGTCGAACTCCGTATCATCGAACTCGAAGACATCCTCAAGAATTACGAACTCGTCGATTCGAAGAAGACCGCTAAAAAGGCCAACGTCGTCGCCATCGGTTCCGTCGTCGTCGTCAAGAACGCCGAAGGCGAAAAGGAAACCTACCGCATCGTAGGTCCGACCGAAACCGACATCTTCGAAGGCAAGATTTCCAACGAATCCCCCCTCGGCGCCGCCCTCATCGGCAAGGCCCCGGGCGAATCCGCCTCCGGCAAGTCCCCGGCAGGCGCCTTCGAATTCGAAATTATCGAACTCAAGTAATTTCCCCCATGTCCTTCTTCCGACAAAACCTCTACCTCATCCCGGTACTTTCTTGGATAGCCGCCGTCATCATCAAGGGCGTCTATTTCAAGTACCAGGGGAAGTTCACGCTTTCCAGCGCGCTCGGTTCCGGAGGAATGCCTTCCGTGCATTCGGCTCTCGTCACGAGCTTGACGACCGCCATCGGAATCAAGTACGGAGTGCTCTCGGACCTGTTCATCGTCTGTCTCGTCTTCTCGACCATCATCATCTACGACGCGATCAACGTCCGCTTCGAAGCCGGTCTCCATGCACGGGCCCTCAACGACCTCAAGCGCGAAGAAGACCAGGAATCCGAGAACGTCTTCAACGAGTCCATCGGACACCTTCCCGAGGAAGCCTTCGTCGGCAGCGTCGTCGGAATCCTTACCGCCGTCATCCTCATGAGCTTCTAATGTCAGTATCCGTACACGACGAGGCCGGAATCAAAGCGCTTCTCTCCGAGTTCGGGGAGAAGCCTTTTCGATATGCCCAATTGTCGCAGGCCCTCTATAAGGACCTCGTGACCGACATCGGCTCGATTACGACCATTTCCAAAGAACTCCGCGAGAGGCTCGCTCCCGAGCTCGTTTTCATGACGCTGAAGCTCCGGAGCGAAGAAACTTCCGACAACGGACAAACGACCAAATTCCTTTTCGAAACGCACGACGGCAAGCTCATAGAAGCCGTCATCATGCGCCATCTTTCCGGCCGCAACACGCTCTGCGTGTCCTGTCAGGCGGGATGTCCGATGGGCTGCAGTTTCTGCGCCACGGGCAAACTCGGGCTTTTCCGCAACCTCACCACGTGGGAAATCCTCGAACAGTTCGACTTCGTGCAGAAGCGGCTCGCATCCGAAGACCGTAAGATCCGCAACGTCGTGTTCATGGGCATGGGCGAACCGTTCCTCAACTACGAAAACCTCAAACAGGCCATCACGATCCTCTGCGACCAGAAGAAATACGACATATCGAACCGCCGCGTCACCGTTTCCACGTGCGGAATCGTCCCGGGCATCGAGAAGTTCGCCGTGGACTTCCCGCAGGTTTCCCTCGCGGTATCGCTCCACGCCCCCAACGACGAGACCCGTAAATCCATCATGCCGGTAGAAAATACCTATCCGCTCGACGATCTGATGGCCGCGCTCGACCGCTACGTCGAAAAGACCAACAAGCGCATTTTCTACGAATACATCATGATTTCGGGCGTCACCGACCACCCGCGTTTCGCGAACGAACTCGCCGAACTCCTGCGCGGACGTCTCGCCCACGTGAACTTCATCCCGTACAACCCGGGCGAAGGCATCATGGGCAACGGCATGCTTCCCACTTCGAAGCTCCTCGTGAAGAAGTTCCAGGACACGCTCGAAAAGGCGGGAACCCCTTCGACCGTCCGCCACACCATGGGCGACGACATCGACGCGGCATGCGGACAACTCGCCATGAAGGAAAAAGGCGAATCGCTCGCCACCGAATCCGGGAAGAGCATTTCGCCGGCGTTTTCGAAGAAAGGGTAGCGGGAGGGGGAATCCGAAAAAGGTTTCAGCGACCAGTAAACAATCCGAGAGGCAAGGAACGGGATTGCGACGTGCAAACGTCCTCGACCGGCGAAAGCGTGAAGATTTTTTGTATCGGCTTGCGCCGGTCTGCGGATTGTTTGCTTACGTTCGCAATCACCGATTCCTTCTGAGGACGTTTGCAAGCGAAACCTTTTTCGGATTCCCAAAGCATTAGCCAATTTCGAAAATGACGAACGAAACGCCCAAGACCTCGAATTTCCAGCTTTTCCTCCGGGTCATCCGCCGGCAGGACGCGTTGTACCCGAAATTGCCGCTCCTCGCGGTTTTCCTTTTGGCGTACGTCGTCTTCAATATCAGCGAACCGTATTTCTACAAGCTCTTCATCGACGTCGTCGAATCCGTCATTTCCGGGAAAATCCCGGTATCGGATTCCGCTCCGGTATTCGCAAAATACGCCCTTCTTTGGGGTTGACTCACGCTCGCTTCGATATTTTCCGCCCTGTCGTACCGGCACCAAATCTGGAGTCTCGGAAACCTCGCCTGGTGAGCTGCCGTCAAACGGGTGCTCCGGGCTTTTTTCCTCATGCCGTACGATTACCACGTATCCGTGGACGTCGGGGAAAAAGTTCGAATTTCGGAACGCGGACCTAATGCCGAATTCCATATTTTCGAGAAGTTCATGGTAACGATCGTCCCCCAGTCGATCATTTTTCTCGGATTCCTCTCGCTCTGACTCTACGTGGATTTCCGGATGATGCTCGTGGTTTTGGCGTTCGTGCCGCTCCTCGCGCTCGTGTCCGTCACGGTCGGCAAACGTACGCATAAGGAACAGACCGTCGCTAACGAATACTGGGACCGGGCGAGCGGACGTCTTTCCGACGCGCTTCAGAACGTCCGTGTCATCCGCCTCTTCGTTCGGGAAAAACCTGAACAGGACCGCATCAACGGGCTCAACGCTTCCGCCATCGACCGGCAGTACCGCATCAACTTCTTTTGGGGCGTGCTCGAATCGGGGCGTGAATTCCTCGAATTCCTCGTGAAGATCGCGGTTATGCTCGTGGGGACGTACCTCGTGCTCCAGCGAAAACTCACTATCGGCGAACTCTTCCTTTTCGTCGCGCTTTCCGGCCGTTTTTACGCCCCGCTGCAGGCGATCGAATCCGCGTTCCGCGAAGTGCTTTCGAAGCTCGCCGACCTCCGGAAATCCGAAGACCTGCTCTCGGC
>JBAQKV010000138.1:0-10116 GCA_049301335.1 Patescibacteria group bacterium | reverse complement strand
CCCCCCGAATCCGCATACGCATTTTAAAAACCTCCGGTTCTCCCGGAGGTTTTTAGTTTGGAATTATTCCATCGCGGCGATTACCGCCGATTCGAAGACCGGGAGGTATTTTCGTGCGGCTTCGTCTTTCGTTTCGGAACCGAAAATCGGAGATTTCCGTTTCGGGTCGGAGAGTTTCCTGCCGAGATCGTCGAAGTATTTGAAAGTTTCTTCGAGCTGTTCGCGATCGGCCACCAAGAGGTACGCGAGAAGCTGGGTGAGTCCGGCTTCGGTAGCGGCCTTCGTATTGGCGCGTTTGGGATTGGCGCTGATGAACGCGTCTTCGCGGACTCGGTTCTTCGCGCTGCCGTCTGCATACGACCGGAACTGCCCTTCGAAGTATTTCGCCCCGAATTTCTGCCCTATTCGGGAAATCGACGAAGAAACCTTTACCGGGTCGAGCCCGAGACTCTTGGCCGCTTTCACGACGCGGTCCAAGGAGATTCCCGATTTGCCCTTTTCCGCGTCTTTTTTAATGCGGTCCGCATCGGTTTCCGCTTTCGGGCCATAGCTTCGGATGAGCTCGAGAATCGAGAAGTCGTTATCGTAGGTCCCTTCCTGCGCGTGGTAGACCGAATCGTCGTTCGGAACGGATTTCACGCCTTTTCCGAAGTCGATGACGTAGACCAGTCCGTCTTCGCCAAGCATGAGGTTGCGGACGTTGAGGTCTCGGTGGTAGATTCCCCTTTCATGAAGTTTCGCAAGAAACGGACGGAGAACCGAGGCGATTCGCGCGACGGTTTCGGCGTCGAAAATCTGGATTTTCGCCAAATCTTCGTCGATGTATTTCTTGAGGTTCGGAAGCGACACTCCCCCGTTTATCTCACGGACGCGCATGCCCGGATCGGGCAATCCGCGCTCTTCGGCGATAAGCCGATAATGTTCGATGATTTGGAGTTCGGCTTCGGTATCGTTGTCGAATTTGGTTTCGAACGCGGCGCGTTCTTCGTAAAAATTGCGGATGGGATTGGGATCCCTCAGGATGCCGAGCGAACCCTGTACCGGAATTTTGGCGTTGGCTATCGATTCGAGCGCGAGCGTCCAGAGCGTTTTGCCTTTCACGCATTGCATGAGGACGTATTCCCATCCCTCTTCGGGATCCGGAATGCGCGTGAGAAGTTGCGGAACGGCGATACCCGGAAGTTCGTCGGCGATTTCGTACGCTTCCTGCTGAAGCCTGCACTCGTTGTTCGTTCCATTCATTCCACCCACGCTGTCGAAACGGCGTTTGGCGATGATGAAATCCCCGGACGACGTGCGGAGACGGTAGATTTCGCCTTCGGAACCAGCCGTCAGATAGTATTTGGCGGCATTCTTGTGCATTTCGTCCAAGAACGACCGCGAAAGCGCGGACATGAGCGCTTCATGGATCTGAACGAGTTCCTCGGGAAGGTCCGCGACGGTTTTTCCGCTATGCAGGTATCGGTTATGGAACGCGAAGATACCCATGAGCGGCTTCTCGAAAGCGCAGGTATTGAGAATGTCCTCCACGCGCTTCGACGACATGGCGTCCGAAATGATGGCCGAAATGGCCGCGGTACGCGCGAGGGGGTCCCCGGTGGTTCCGGTAAGGCGCTCGACGGCTTGCAAAACCTCACGGGCCACCCTGAAAGAGGATTTGCGCTTGGCATTACCGGCGGTTTCCAGGACTTGTTCCTGGTTTTCGAGATTGTCGTCAGCCCCTTGGGAAACGGGCTTCGATGCTTTTACCACGGATTCGAATAAAAATCGTACCCGTCGAGTATACCGTTCTTTTCCGGAAAACGCAAAAACCTGACACCCCAGAGAAACGGGAAGTGTCAAGCCGACTTCCCCCCTCTTCCTTGGCGATGGGGCGCGAATCTGATACACTGTCAGTAATGCGCATCACCGCGCGATTTTTCGAATCAACCATGTTCAACAATTTTTCCGAAGAGTACAAGAAGCTCATGATCGACGCCGAGAACTCCGTCAAAGACGCCGGATACTCGGAAATCCTCCCCGAAAACGCCTTCTTCGAAGCCGTCCGCATCAAATCGGGACCGATTTACGACCTCTTCTCCGCCTACGGCATCAACGAAAAAATCGTCGGCGAAGTCTTCATGAAGAAGCCGTTCTCCGAATATCGTTCTTCTGGTTCCGGAGACTACGTCGGACTTTCGTCGCGCATGAAGGAACTCATCGTCGCTTCCGTAAAGATCGCGGCGTCCTTCGAAAAGAAAAAGGCCGGAATCGAAGATTTCCTCCTCGCCCT
This sequence comes from Patescibacteria group bacterium, assembly GCA_049301335.1. Taxonomy (GTDB): domain Bacteria; phylum Patescibacteriota; class Gracilibacteria; order BD1-5; family UBA2023; genus JANJWP01. Next base: position 7,844 of record JBAQKV010000138.1, on the reverse strand, counting down.
CCTTCGCGCGGACAGCGAACCGTGGATCTACAAGTTCCTCGACTTCATCGGCGTCAGCCCCAAGGATTTCGAAGGACACCTCGTGGAATACGAAAAGAACTTTTCAAAGCCCAAGGAAGAACAGCAGGGCAACATGTTCGGCCCGCTCGACGGCATTTTGAACGCGCTCGAAACCGGCATGCAGCAGGGCGATTCGCCGGAACAGAACAACCCGTTCCTCGCCAACCGCAAGCCGGAAGGAAAGAAAGACGAAAGCCAGACCCCGGCTCTCGACTTCTTCGGAAACGACCTCACCGCCGAAGCCCGCGCCGGAAAGATCGACGCCATCATCGGCCGCGACAAGGAAATCGAACGCCTCATTTCCGTCCTCAACCGCAAAACCAAGAACAACCCGTGCCTCGTGGGCGAACCGGGCGTCGGCAAGACCGCCGTCGTGGAAGGTTTGGCCCGCCGCATTTCGGAAGGCACCGTTCCACTCGCCATGCGCGGAAAGCGCGTCATCTCGCTCGACCTCTCCTCCCTCGTCGCCGGCACCAAGTACCGCGGCGAATTCGAAGCGCGCATCAAGCAGATCATCGACGAAGCGAGCAAGCTCGAAAACGAAATCGTCCTCTTCATCGACGAAATCCACACCATCATCGGCGCGGGTTCCGGCGAAGGCACCCTCGATGCCGCCAACATCCTCAAGCCGGCCATGGGCCGCGGAAAGATCTGCGTCATCGGCGCGACCACCCTCACCGAATACCAGAAACACATCGAAAAGGACTCCGCACTCGAACGCCGCTTCCAGAAGATCGAAGTCGAAGAACCCGACGAAGCCACCGCCAAGGCCATCATCTCGGGTCTCGCGCCGTCGTTCGAAGAATTCCACAACCTCATCATCGAAGACGAGGCAGTAAAAGACGCGGTCGAACTCTCCATCCGCTACGTCACCGACCGCTACCTCCCCGACAAGGCCATCGACCTCATCGACGAGGCCTGCTCGGCAAAATCGATGAAGTACAATTTCGACGAGGAAGAAATCAAATCCACCAAAGAGGAAATCGAAAAGCTCCAGAAGGATATCGAAAGCTTCGTCATCTCCCAGCAGTACCACAAGGCCATCAAGGCGAAGGAAAAGCAGGCCGATCTCGAAAAGAAGATCGCCGAAAAGAAGGCCAAGCGCACCGTTCCGCGTGAAAAGCGCCTCCACATCACGGGCGAAGACGTCCGCAAGATCGTCCACCAGATCACGGGCGTTCCGGTAGAGAACCTCCGCACCGAAGAACTCGAAAAGATCACCGCCCTCGGCAAGAAGCTCAAGAACCGCATCATCGCGCAGGACGACGCCGTCGACGCCATCACGAGCGCCATCAAGCGTTCGCGCTCGGGCATTTCGGACACCGACCGTCCGATCGGGTCGTTCCTCTTCCTCGGTCCCACGGGCGTCGGTAAGACCGAGCTCGTCAAAGCCCTCGCCGAAGAGTTCTACGGCGATCCGAAGGCGCTCATAAAGATCGACATGAGCGAATACAACGAACGCTCTTCCGCATCCAAGCTCATCGGTACCACCGCCGGATACGTGGGCTACGAAGAAGGCGGCATGCTCACTGAAAAAGTCCGCCGAAAGCCGTATTCCATCGTGCTTTTCGACGAAATCGAAAAGGGCAATTTCGAAGTGTTCAACCTCCTCCTCCAGATTCTCGAAGACGGCGCCGTCACCGACGGTAAGGGACGCAAGGTCAATTTCAAAAACACCGTCGTCATCATGACGTCGAACATCGGCAGCGAAGAATTCACCAACAAGGCCTCGCAGATCGGTTTCGACATCGACGAATCCGAAGAAGCGAAAATCGTCCGCGACTACGAAAAGATCCGCGACAAGATCGTGGACGGTCTCGACGAATATTTCGCCCCGGAATTCATCAACCGCATCGACAAGACCGTCGTGTTCAACCCGCTCGACAAGAAGGCGATGGGCAAGATCATCAAGCTCCAACTCGAACACCTCAAGGCCCGCCTCACGACCGTGGGTATCGACTTCGAATACGATACCAAGGCCGTGAACCTCATCGAAAAGGAGACCTACAACCCGGAATTCGGCGCCCGTCCGGTACGCCGTTTCGTTCAGGACAAGATCGAAGACCAAATCGCCGAGTATTTGATAACGGAAAAGAAACGTGGTACCATTCGCGTAAGCGCGAAAAAAGGCGCCCTCGAATTCGATTTCCCGAAAAAATAATGAACTCCCGAAGGACGCTCGCGGCGGTCCTCGCCCTCACGCAATTGACGACGGTACTCGCTACCGGCGTCTTTTCGTGGAACGGCGGGGATTCGTTCGAAATCGTTCCTTCGGCGTCGGCGGAAGGTTTCGCGGGCGAAGACCTCGGTCTCGACCTCTACCGCAAGGTGGACGTGGGCGTCGGGAAACTCAAGAACATGATGGCGGAAAAACGCCTCCCCCAGGCGACCAAGAAGCTCAATAGCGCCATCGGAGCCATCTGTAAGGACGAATCGGGAACTTCGGTCAAATGCCTCAACGAAGGCAAGCCGTTCACTTTGGCCGAACTGAACGCCATCGAAGCCGGGCAAATCGGGATGATTTTCCCCCACGTTTCGCCGGGAGTGAAAATGTCCGCCGACCAGATGACGATCCTGTCGAAAACCGTCGGAACGTATGCCGGAGAATTGAAATCCGAAGCCGCCGGACAAACCCGGGCGCTTGGAAAGATGGCCTCCACGGGCCTCTTTTCCGACGGCAACCTCGACAATTCGAGCTACGACCTCGTAAAAGACCTCGAAAACATCCACGCGGTCATCTTTTCGAAAAACGTCCCGTACGACGGGCTCGTAAACGACGGAGCGAAATCCGTCATGAGTTTCGCCCAAGCCACCGGCTACCCAAGCAGCGCCATCGGAGGAGCTTACGCTGCTTACGATCCCATGACCGTAAACCCCCCGGCGTACTTGGGCAGTTTTTCTGGCAGGCTCACTTCTTCCGGTCTCGCGAACGGCGCGGAATGCGCGGACGGCACCGTCGTGAACGGCCTCGACCAGGCGCTCGCCTTCGATATCGAAAACCAGCTCGCCAACTGATCCAACGCCTCCACTTCCGGAACGCCTGACGATTTGGCGAAATATTCCGGCTCGAACCTCGTACCGGTCGCCGCGAACCGCGGATCGGGAAGATCGGAAAACAAGACCGACAAATTTCCGTGCATGACGTTCTTCTGCATCCGCGTCGACTTCGTCATGTACAACATGCTCCTTCTCGGTGGCGGAAAAACCCCCACCATCGAGGGCGTACTCGACGAGAACTTCAAGATCGTCCAGAAATTCGCGGGTACGTCGTTCATCCAAGCCCAGCATACGAACAACTTCTTCGAACTCCTTCTGAAAAACCTCAAACTGCCGGATCTCGTCCATTTGGGCGTAGTGGTACAGACCCTTCCCCCGCCCATCCTCAATCTCAAGGGCGGCGACACCCCCCGTGGCGAGCCGAAGGTATCGAGCGAAGAAAAGGAATTCAAAGAAATCACCGCCGGAGCGTTCAAAGATTACGGAATCCGCTACGACAAACAGAACGTCATCGACGACAACCAATCCCAAATGGGCATCAGGAATACCGAATGACTCACGTCGGATCAGGTGACGGACAACAAGAAGGTGAACGGCACTCCGGCCCCTTCTGGAAATTACGCGGAAATCAAATCCGCCTCGATTCGGGAATCCTATTCCAACTCGCTCGGCAACGACCTCCAAGAACTCCGAGGATTCACGTTGACCTTCACGGATTCGCTCCTCAACGTCTGAGCCCTCTCGAAACAGTTCAACGATATCAAAAAAGGAGATTAACCGAACCCCATGAACAAAGGAATAGCCAGCCTCGTAATCGCGTTCTCCGTCTCGACGGGGATTTCGAGCGCGTTTGCGGCCGGATCCTGTTCGATCAAGGAAGCTCCGGACCAGGCCGTCCAAGACTACGTAAAGGGGGTCGATAAAATGATTTCGGAAGTGATGCGCGTCTGAGGTGCCGCGACCTGCCAAGACCCGAGTGGAAACCGTACCGCCACGTCGGACGTCGACAAGGCCCAGAGTTCGGTAGTGGGTTCGGTCAACCGTTCGCTCAAGACGACCAACGTCATGACGTCGTTCCGTTTCACCGTCGACCTCATCCGCCGTACGGAACTCCCCGCGGGAATCCGTCGCGACCACGCGCTTCTCGACCAACGCCAGCGCAAACTCATCGCCGCCATCGATTCCCTCGCGGCGAATTGCGGATCGGACCTCGTTTTCGATACCGAAGTCTCGCCGTTTCCGACGTACGTGACGAAAAATGCCAAAATCGGGGACGTTCTGCAGGACCTCCTTTCGAACCATACCGACGTTATGAACGTCTACCGCGAAGCCGTGCTCGGCGACGAACCGGGATCGCAACCCTCGCTCACTTTCGCGCCGGACGGATTCGTCGCGAGCGTAAAAGCCGACTACGGACCGAAGGCGATCGCGACCTGCAATACGACGGGCGAAGGCACGTTCTTCGAAAAGATGAGCGCCGCCATCACTCGAATCGGCAACCTCGGCGACGTCATGCAGAACGGTACTCAGGATTGGAAAGAAGCTTGGGCGATGCTCCAGGGAAACGCCAAAGGCCAGGACAAACTCGAAAAACGGCTCCTCCGTCAGGAGATGGCACGACAGGGAATGTCGACCAGTTCCTCGGAACGCGCCGTCAGGAATCTCGACGCGTATAACCGCGGAGAGGGCTGGCAAGGGATCAACGGCTCGGTTACGGGCGTGGGGGAAGCCGTGGCGAGCGGAGTGGCGGCAGTTAAAAACATGTACGACGGGGTTTCCGAAGCCGCCGGACAATACGCCTCGGGGTTCTCAAAGCCTTCGCAGCCCCGACCGGAAGATGCGAAGAATTCGGACGACTACCTCGAAAGGTACCGGAATCTCGCCCGTCTCAAATCCGACGTCGCGAGCGAAATCGCCGACGACTACATCCAAGCGAAAGCGTCGATATCCGATGACAACGCGTCCGCGGACAACAACGTCGGGCAACTCCTTGAAATGCACGTCATACTGAGCAAGACGATGAAGACCATGGCACCGTATTGCGAAACGTCCCGCAAAGCCTGTCTCGACCAGGCGGGCAATGTTCCGGCGAATTGCGGAACGTGCAACTAGCGACGCTCAAATGGCGCGTGGTTTCACGCGAATCCACGCGCCATTTGACTTCGGCGAGGGCCTCGGTATCCTCATTCCACCACAAACCAAAAGCCCACTTGAAAGGAGGTGCGCCATGGCGACGCGCAATGCTGACGGAAAAAATCCGTCACCTACGAGAACCCGCATGATCGGCAAACGAGAACTGATCGCCCACGGAGTTCGTGACGAAGCCAAAATCGGCGAGTACCTGTCTCTTCCGGAAAACCAACATCGGAGAGTGAGCGGGAAAACCGCGTACAAAGTCTGCCGGAAATGGCTGAACAAATGAAACCCGTGCGGCAACGCAAAAATCCCCCGTCAATGACGGGGGATTCTTTTTTCGGATTTATCGGGATGGGATTTCTTGTCGGACGGACTAGAACACGTCTTCGTATTCGCGCTTGGTCTCGACGTCGTAGAATTTCTGGAAACGCTTTTCGAACTTGAGATCAGCCTGACCTACCGGACCGTTACGGTTCTTGCGGACGAAGACGTTGGTAATGCCCTTGTTTTCGGTGAATTCGTCGTAGTAGTCTTCGCGGTAGAGCATCATTACGACGTCGGCGTCCTGCTCGATGGAACCGGATTCGCGGAGGTCGGAGAGGATCGGCTCCTTCGTGGTACGCGATTCGACGGCACGCGAGAGCTGCGAGAGCGCGAGCACCGGAACCTGGAGCTCGCGGGCGAGCGACTTGATACCGCGCGAGATTTCGGAGATTTCCTGGACGCGGTTCATCGGATTGTTTCCGCCCATGAGCTGGAGGTAGTCGATGACGAGGAAGTCGACGCCCGATTCCATCTTGAGACGGCGCGCCTTGGATTTGATTTCCATGAGGTTTCCACCCGGGGAGTCGTCGATGTAGATGTTCGAGCGGGAAAGGCGTTCAAGCGCGTCGCCCATCTTGGCGAATTCGTCATCCTCGAGTTCGCCCTTCTGGAGTTTCCACGAGTCGACGCCCATGGTCGCGGCGATCATACGGTCGGTGAGCTGTTCCTTCGACATTTCGAGAGAGAAGATGGCGACGTTCTTTCCCATTTCCGCGACGTTGAGGCAGAAATTGAGCGTGAGCGCGGTCTTTCCCATCGACGGACGCGCGGCGAGGATGACCATGTCGCCCGGCTTGAGTCCGCCGAGCTTGCCGTCGATTCCGACGAATCCGGTATTGATGGCGTTTCCTTTTCCGTAATTCGGGTCGTCGTGGATCTGCGCGAATTCTTCGTACCGGAGTCCGACGATGTCCTTGATATGGACGAGCTTGTTCTGGATGAACGTCTGCGTCACGGTGAAGAGCGCCTGTTCGCCCTTTTCGAGAAGGATGTTGAGGTCGGTTTCTTCGTCGTAGCCGTACGCGAGAATGTCCGATCCCGCCTTAATGAGGCGACGGAGGACGCTCTTGTGTTTGACGATCTGCGCGTACTGGTAGATGTTCGAGCTCGTGAAGATCGAGTTGGAGAGTTCGAGGAGGTACGAGTTCCCCCCTACCGCGTCGAGCTTTCCGCGGTCGTCGAGATGTTCGCGTACGGTCAAAAGGTCGATCGGGCGGTTGCCGGCGAACAAATGGAGCATTGCTTCGTAGACGAGACCGTGGGCGTTGTCGTAGAAGTCGGTCGGGCCGAGGAGGCCGGAAACCTGGATTATGCCGTCCTTGTCGATAAGGATGGAACCGAGCACGCCGCGTTCGGCCTCTACGGAATGGGGAGGAACTTTCGTGAGCATCGCTTTGGGCGGTTATGCGGCGGGTTCGTTGTTGCCGAAGTTGCCTTCGAGTTCGAGTTCGAGGGCGAGCTTTTCGGCGAATTCGCGGATTTTGGCGTTGTACGGATCGATGACGCGGAGCTTGTCGAGGGTTTCGAGGGCTTCGCGACGTTCGCCGAGGTTCGCCTGCGAGAACGCGAGGAGGTTGAGCATCTCGACGTTGCGCGGATGGTTGCGGAGGTATTCCTTTGCGGAATTGCGCGCTTCTTCGTAGCGTTCGAGCTGGTAGGCGAGGTTGGCGAGCATTTCGATGGCCTCGTCGGCACCGTCGGTGATGGCGTGGAGTTTGCGGTAGATTTCGAAGGCGATTTCGTACTTGGCCTGCATCGAGAGCGCGAACCCGAGCTTCATGTAAATTTCCGGGTCGGTATCGTGGACGACGATGAGGTCCTTGTAGACGAGTTCGGCCTTTTTAAAATCCTTGTCGCGCTCGTAGAGGGACGCGAGGAGGCAGTTGAGCTCCTTGTCGAACTTATCGAACGCGAGGCCTTCGATGATTTTCCCCTTGGCTTCGGTGAATTCGCCGCGGGCGATCTTGGTCTTGGCGAGTTTGGCGATTTCTCCGGCCTGCTGGCGGTCTTCGGTGGAAGGTCCGCTTCCGAAGGTTTCGTTTTCGCTTTCGGTTCCGGCATCCGTTTCGGGTTCGCCAACCGGTGCGGACGCCTCTTCGGACGGGCGTTCTTCTTCCTTGGAGCCCGCGATTTTCGAGACGGCAGCCTTAGGGGACTCCTGGGCGGCAACGGGGTTCGTCTCGCTTTGCGGAGCTTGGGGCTGCGCGGACGACGGTACCGAGTGGTTCGGCTTGATCGGCGAAACTACGCGGAAAAGCCAGAAGAGCTTTTCCACGACGTACGAAACGGTGGCGGCGATGAGAAAGGTCAGGTTAGCGACCAAAATC
>JBAQKV010000137.1:0-1962 GCA_049301335.1 Patescibacteria group bacterium | reverse complement strand
GTCCTGGAGAGTTCTTTCTCGTATTTGAATCCGTCGGCCTCGATGGTTATTTTGGCGTTCTGCATGGGGCTTACGATTGGTTATCCGCGCCGATCGGGCGGATGAAGTAGGAGGTCGTGCGGACGTGGCGTCGGCCGGCGACGATGGGTTTTCCTTCTTCGCAGACGATGGTTTCGCCTACTTCCGCCAATTTCTTCCTGGCGTTGCTGATCCTCGCGGTGACGTTTGCAATACGGAATCTGTCGACGCGGAGGTCGAAGAGCTGGGATCTCGTGATTCCGGGATTCTTCCGGATGGCGTCGATGACGGCTTCGGTTTGCGTGAGCATTGGTTGTCGGTTTTGGTTATCGGCCGTAGATACTTTCGAAGACGTGCCGGAACTGGTCGGGCTTGAGGTCCTTCGAAGCTACGCCGGGATAGAGGCTCGCGGCGGTGGTACGGAACACGATGGGAGCGACCTTGTACTCTTTCGAGCACCGGCATACCTCTTGGATGTCGTGCCGTTTTCCGAAGTCGCAGGCGTAGGTTCCGATGAGCACCGGGGGAATCCTCCGGTATTTCCTCTTGCGGGGCGTTTTCATATCCGGGGGATTACGCGGCGAGGTAGTAGCGGTCGTTCCGGTGCATCTCGAGCGACTGCCTGGCAAGTTCCATGACGTCGGCGTTATGTTTCAAGGCGGCAGCCTTCTCGTTCTCTTCGTCGACCATCCATTGCGGACGGTTGGCGTTGGTGATGAACCCGTTGACGGTGCTTTCGGAAAGTCCGACCATCTTCGCGATCCTCGCGGTTCCGACTCACTTGGCGCGTTCGGAAATGATGGTGGCGATGATTTCTTCGGTGGTTTTCTTTTTCATGGGAAGTGAAAAATAAAAGCCGGCGGGAACCGGCTAAAGTTTGACGATTTTCGCTGATTGCTTGCGTCTGTCCGGTCATTCCATGACGACGATGACCGCGCCCTCGCAGAGCCTCGAAAAGATGCGCGATTCGCGCTTTTCGAGTTCCTCCAGGGTAAGGTTCGTCGTGATGACCGTGCGTTTCGTTTTGGACTTGATCCGTTCGTTGAGCCAATAGAGCGTTTTTTCGCTGAGCGCGGCGGTGAGGTCAGCGGAACCCATGTCGTCATAGAAGACGGACGGGAATTTCGCCAAAGCCTCGAGCGGGTAGAGCGGGAGCGTGGCGGCGGTGACGGAAACCCCTTGCGGGATCATGACGGCCGTGTTGCTCACGACGTGCTGCTTGAAGGTGGGTTCGTCGATCGAGTAATCGTGCCGCACGAGGTTCTGGACGAGGAAGGTCTTTCCTATCCCGACCCCGCCGGTGATGACGATCGTCTTGTAGCCTTCCGCGTCCAGGCGTTTCAGAAGCTCGACGGCCGAACGGTTGGAATCGTCGACGGTGACTTGCTGCATGGGCTAGTGGGTGAAGGGCGCGAACTGCTCCGTGCCCGCCGAATAGTCGCGGTCGCCGACGAGGACGTTTTTGGGGACCGGCTTTTCGAACGAGCGCGGCCGGACGACGTCCGGGATCTCGTCTTCCCACCGGCGGCCGTTGAGGAACGTCGACGGGTGGGGTATGTACTGCCGGGCGGTTCCGGCGGCGTTCCAATAGGACGCGTACTTCCGGAGTCCCTCGAGGGCGTCGGCTTTGTCCTTATCGGAGAGCGAAGCGAATTTCTTCTCGGAATTTCGCCTGTCCTCCTTGCGGGGATAGATTTTCCAAAACTCCCCGAAAAGGTCTTGCGCCTGCGTACTCTCTGTAAATACGTTAGTATTTACTGGTATATTGTCTGGTATATTGATACCTATATATGCACCCGACTTTTCGGTCGGGTGGGTACCTACTTTTGAGTCGGGTGGGGTATCGTTTGCACCCGACTTTTCGGTCGGGTGGGAAAATACCAGCTCCGAGTACTTCGGGCCAAGGCGGAAATAGTTCTTCGTTCCGGAGTGTTTCTTCTTGCT
>JBAQKV010000136.1:0-7981 GCA_049301335.1 Patescibacteria group bacterium | reverse complement strand
CAGGTGCACTCTGCTCGCAAGTTTTCGCTGAATTGTATGAATGTTCCAATGATAATCGCACTACCAATGAGAATTTTTAGAAGGTATTCTTTGAAAAGGATACCGTAAGGGACGAATCCTGAGAAAGTTCCTCGATTAACATAAGACGTTATCTTTCTAAGGATGTCCGTAAACAGGATATAAACAATAATGATCCCAACAAGATAGAGGGATCATAGCCAGAAATCATTTACAGTATTTGGTCATTGGTGGATTCTTTGTCCAAAGAGCGCCTCAGTAGCTGCCAGTAAGGCTATTGGGGCGGTCAATGCAAAGTAAAGCACTTTCGTAAACCTCCAAGCCTTCTCCGAATTTTTCATAAGAATACGGCATTATTAGGGCGTCTTGTTTTTGGAGTTTATTCGTAATTGGGCCTTGTTCAACGTTGTCATTCCGAGAGTGGTTCTAATATTGATCCCAATTGCGATTTTTTTGATTCAAAATTCCTCACCATCCGTTCCACCATCTCCTCAGGTCAAGACGGGTTTCAGACGAGGTTTTTTTCCATAACGGAACTTCTTTTGTGGTTACGAAGAGTTCGATAAACGAATATCTCAGCATTGCACACTCAAATGACGTCACATGACGAGGGATTTTTTCAATGAACTGAGTATCATTATGTTTAATTAAGACTTTTAAATAGTGCATAATTTGCTGGTATATGAAAAAAATCTTGATACCCGTAATCTCGGGTTTGATTGCCACATCATTCTTTGTCGTGACTTATTCCGTATTGCAGAATAAGATTGATGCATTGGAAATGAAAGTGCGTACACTTTGAAATATTGGCGATCGCAAGGAAAGTGGGATTGTTTTTATAGGCGTCAAATATGTCTGAGATGGTTTTGGTGACAAATCCTGAACCGGAAATTTGAGTAAAAGCGATTTTCTGAATTCAGATAACGAGGAGGTGGCAGACTTGAGTAAACGTTTTTGAATCCCCGAAACGAGCCTTTGTTTTGTTTCGTTGCCATCAGGCTACGAATATAGGGGTAATGATTCCTTGCTATCTCCGGGATCGTATGGGATGGAGGGGTGAATCGGCTATTCGGATGGATTCGGTCTGACGAAAGGAGTTCGGACCGACGGCGAAGGGGTTCTTGATAATCTGAATTTCTCCCTATTTGGTACTAAATTGAAGATATCGAGGATAGTAAAAGAACAGCGCCGAGGGATAGAGACTGTTTCTTATAGAGGATTGACTGATGATGAATTGAAACGCCTTTGGTTTTCGGCAGTTATCGAATGTCATTTGAAACCGGTAATCAAAGATTAATTAAGAGATTTCATTCCAACCAATTCCAATTTTATAATATGCCTTCTATCCAAGTCTTCGAAGGTAACATCCTCGATGCACCATCAAAAAACATCCTCGTTTCGATAGGGGAGAACCGCGTTCTCCAGGGCGAAACTGCCAAGGCTCTCGCCGCGAAATTCTGAGAATCGCTTCAGGCGGAACTCCTGGAGGGCGAGCCTTTCAAAAAATGGGAGGTACGACTTTTGGAGAAGGGTGGATACAACATCCTTTTCGGTAGGCCGTTCGACTACGTCATCCGGCAGCTCACGATATTCTGAGTCGAGGCTTGCATGAGGGCGGCGTTCAAGATCTGCGAGGAAAAAGGACTTAAAGACATCGCCATTTCCGCCCTGTCTTCCCGTTATTTGCCCAATAACCAAAGGCAGATCAACGCCATCGCCCATCTAGCGCTTGAAACCTATTTCTCCGAAACCCCGAACAGCGTCATTGAGAACGTGTGGCTCGTGAATTATGGCGAAACGGTTTTTTCCATGACGGAGAAGGGGATTTAGGTTTCGGCGAATTCTCATCTTTCCGTGAGATGGACAATAAAAAACCTCCGCTTTATGGGAGGTTTTTTATCATTGTATCTATTATCGGCAGCGCCCGTAGTCATAACACCCGTAATTGTTCCGCTTGTAACTGTCGGATCGAGTGCGGTAGTACGGTTTAACGTAAGTTCCGTTCGAACGATAGTATCCGTTTACTCGAACATCGGAAGAAGACGATCTGTAACTCCGTGCCGAGACCTCGGATATCGTTCATGCGAGGGTCGATACGAGGATGGCCATTACGGCAAATAATTTTCGCGCACGCATAATCTTTTGGGTTATGAACGCCTCTGGTGAAAATTCTGCACTATTTCTTTGCATTCGCAAGAAATTCCAATGTTCCGTGATTTTTGGGCGACTCATGCTAAACTGAAAACGAAATAATCGCCCGAATCCGATGAAATTCCTCATCTTCGCAGACGAAGCGCCGAACCTCCCAATTCCGGAAATCATCCGCCGGAATCCGGGGCATCGATTTCATCGTCACGCTCGGCGACCTCGAAGAATGCGACATAGCCGAATTGGCGAAAATAGACGGGATTCCCAAAATCGGCGTGTACGGCAACCATTGCGACGGCCGGTACATGGACAAGCTCGGAATCGAGAACCTGCACATGAAACTGGTCACGATGAAGGGGATTTCGTTCTTCTGATACCAGGGGTGCGTCAAATACAAGGAAAGCCCCATGATGTCCACTCAGGAATACTGTTCGGCGGTGATGTCGGCGGTACCCAAGGTCGACATCCTCATTACCCATTGCCCGCCGCGGGGGATAAACGACAACCACGACCCCTCGCACTACGGTTTCGAGGGTTTGCGTACGTGGATCGAGCGCGAAAAACCGAGATTCGTTTTCCATGGCCACACCTACGATTTCGGGAAATTCGTCCGAAAATTCGAAGACACCGGCATCGTGTACGTCAACGGCTGGAAGGTCGTGGAGATTGCGTCGTTGTAAGCGCTTCGTGACAATGTTCGCGTAATCCATTCGTCTCAAATTTTAGGTGATCCGGAAGTCGAAGTCATTCAGACGTCACCCGCATTGCAAAGCAAGATTGACCGCATCGGATCCTTATTGTAGTTGCTCAGGATTCCGTTTACTCCACCCCCTTCTTACTCAACTGGATCTTCCCGGTCGTTTTGTCGATCGACATGACTTTCACCTTGATGCGGTCGCCCACGGAAACTACGTCCATGGGGTTGCTGACGAAGCGGTCGGCCAATTGCGAAACGTGCACGAGGCCGTCGTTTTTCATACCGATGTCCACGAAGGCGCCAAACGCCACCACGTTGCGCACCACGCCTTCGACCACGTCGCCTTCTTTCACTTCTCCGGCGGTCTTGGATTTGGCTTTGGTATGCGCCGAACTGGTGCGCTTGTCGCGTCCGGCGTTCTTTAAGGATTCGAGCACGAATTCGAGCGTTCCCTTGGTGAAATCCGGGTAGAGCGCCACGAGTTCGCCTTCGAACGCCTTGAAATTGTCGAGGTTCACGCCCTTTTCCATAACGCGCTTCGCCACCGGGTACTGGTCGGGGTGGATGTCGGTATGGTCGAGCGGTTCGGCGCTTTCCGGCACGCGGAGGAACCCTACGGCGAGTTCGTACGCCTTGGCGGAGAGAACCTTCTGCAGTTCTTTGCGCGACTTGTAGGGGCGGTGGTTGTAGATCTTTTTCGCCTCGCGCTTGTCGATGCCCGAGATGTGCGAAAGCACGTGGACCGAAGCGTTGTTGACGCTGATGCCCACCTCGTTGACCACGTCTTCCACTACGTAGCCGAGCTTTTCGCCGAGTTTTTTCTCGGAAACGTCGTGCTGGTACATGCCCACGCCGATGCTGCCCACCGGAATCTTCACGAGTTCGGAAAGCGGGTCGATGTAACGGCGGCCGATGGAGACGGTTCCGCGGTCGAGCGAATCCAAATCGGGGAATTCTTCAGCCGCTACCGGGCTCGCGCTGTAGACCGACGCGCCGGATTCGTTGACCACGTAGGTGTCGCCAGAGAACTTTTCCGCCACGATTTCGCACGCTTCGTCGCATGCGGTGCCGTTGCCCACGACCACGGTCTTGATATCGTATTTCGAGAAGAGGTTTTCGAGCATCTTGAGGGCGTTCGCGCGCTCGTGCAGGTACATCTTTTGGAATTCGAGCGGGTTGCCGAGTTCGTCGATGACCGCCATCTTGCAGCCGGCGCGGTATCCCGGGTCGACGGCGAGAATGATTTTCCCGTATTCCGGCTTGGTGAGAAGCAGGGCTTTGAGGTTGGACTGGAAAGTGCGGATGGAGTCGTCTTCGCCGATTTCCTTGAGCGTCGAGCGGATTTCGTTTTCCACCGATTCAAAGAGGGCGGAATATCCGGTCTTGAAGCCTTCTTCGAGTTCTGGGACGAATTCCCCGCGAAGTTTCAGAAGGGCCTTGTAGCGTTCGCGGACGGCGTCGAGGTGAGCGTCGTCCTTCTCGATCTTCACGGTGAGGATTCCCAGGTTTTCACCGCGGTTCAGCGCGAGGATCTGGTACGGTTTGATCTTCGATACGCGCACCGAAAACGCCGAATAGATATCGAATTTGGGAACCTGTTCGCGGTCTTTGGCGTTGAGCTTTTCGAGCATTTTCTCGCTCTTGGTCTTCGACGCGATGGTGCCGGAATATTCCTGTAAGCCGATGAGTTCGCGGCGGAGTCCCGCGTTGGCCGAGATTTCCGCGCCGATGATTTCGATGGCGCCTTCGACGATTTCTTCCTTCGGGTACTGCGCGAGGAGTTCTGCCGGAATCGAGAGGGCGTTCGCCTTGATGGAATCGGCCACGCACTGGAATCCCTTCTCGATGGCGAGCATCGCCTTGGTCTTCTTTTTGAGCTTGTACGGCTTGTAGATTTCCTCCACTTCCTTGAGGGTTTTGGCGTCGACGATGCTCTTCAGAAGTTCGGGCGTGAGTTTGCCCTGCTCTTCGATGCCGGTAATGGCGGTCTGTTTGGCGCTCTGGAGGTTTTCTTCCTTGGTTTTGAGTTCCAATACGTCGCGGATCTGGGTTTCGTCGAGTTCGCCGGTGCGCTCTTTGCGGTAGCGGGCGATGAACGGGACGGTCGCGCCTTCGGCGGTGAGTTCGAGGACGGTTTCTACTTGAAAAGCCTTGAGACCGAGGGCGGACGACAGGATCTTGACGAGGTCGAGTTCGGGGAGGAGGGTGGGGGAGTTCTGTTCGGTCATGGGTTTTCGGATTGAAGAACCGCGATTTTACGAAAGCGGGGCCGAAATCAAAAAGAAACCCCCTCGACGAAGGGGGATAAAAAGCGTCAGGATTGGACGGAAAGCGTCGGAAGCGGTAAGATGCGGGCATGGAAGAAACCCGGTATGGAAGGAAAATTCGGCGGAATTCGCCGTTCGTCATCGTCGCGCCCCACGGTTCCGACGACCTTTTCACCGTCGAAATCGCCGAAGCCCTCGCCGACACTTTGGGTGCGAGCGCCATCTCGAATACCAAATTCGTCAAACCGGGCAACGCCCTCGCCCAGGCGGGATATTCCGACGTCCGTGATTTCAATAAGCTGCCGTGGTATTCCGACGACGGCACGTACGTGCGAAACATTCCTGACGAAGGACTCCGCGATTTCGTCCGCGACCTCATGGGGATTACCCGGTACGTCGCCGTGGAATTGGGCGAAACGCCCGTGCTCGCGTACGTCCATGGATTGAAAGACCGATGAGACGTGGGATTCGACATCGGCATGGGCGTGAGGCTTCGGGAATCGGGACTCTCGACCGCGAAGGAATACGCCGAAATCTTCCTGTCCCCGGAGAATACCGCCCCCGGATGATCAGTCATCGCCGACGTTCGGAAAACCGTCCGAATCAAGAATTTCTGGGATGCGCGGCTTCGCGAAGAAAAAGGGTTTTCCGCGAAAATCTGAGACAAGTATTTCACGGGACGGCCAGAACAGACGCCGCAAATCCATAAGAACCTCGGATACCGCGCCCAGTCGATCCAGGTAGAAATCAACCGGTCGCTCCGCGAAGACGCCGGATACGTCGTCCCGCTTCTGGCGGAATGACTCGAACTCATATTTGGAAAAACCGACCGATAACCGTACTATCAGCGAATATGCGAACCCAGAACCATCCCAAAGAAGCGGCGAGAGCCCGTTTCCAGACCCACCTTAAATACGACGGCGGATTGAACGAGGCCGAGCGCGCGGAACTGACCGCCTTCGAATTCGACAAAGGCCCCGTCGGTCTCGAACAGCAGCTCCGCCGGTATTGTCTCCAGGTCAAAAGCCGTACCCCCGAGCGCGGTGCCGTCATGATGGCGGAGATGACGTCCTTCGGCGGTTTGTCGGATTTGGAAGCTTCCGAAGGCCTTTCTCCGGCCGGAATCGCCAAAATCGAGGCCGTCTGCCGCGCGCTCGACAGGTACGTATCCGGTTTCGCGCTGAACTACGCGGGCCATTTCTTTTCGTTTTCCCGCGTGAGCGCTTCGCATTCCGACCATTCCGAAGTTCGGGCGTTGCATATGAACGGAGTGCCGTTCACCGAATCCGCGCTCGTCGTCGAAGACGTGAAACTCCGTTTCGAAGGCGTGGTTTTCGCCGATTTGTGGCCGGAATCCATCGCCGAACAGATTTGCCGCCTCTATTCGACCATCAAGGCCAACAACTACGACCGTGCGAAAGCCATGGCCATCGCCATCGGGGAACTGCCTTCCATGGGGGTGCGTTCGGAGGATGACGACCTGACGGAAGACGATTTCGAACATATCCGTACCCTCTGCGAAACCATCCACGAATACCATCCGAGGTTCGTCCTCTATTGCGGACCGTACCAGTTCGCCGTATCGGCTTCTGCGGATTCCGAAGGGGAATTGAAGTTCACCGTAAATGGAAAACCGTACTCCGGGTAAAATAACCAAACTGTCAAATTCTCTTGATTTGTCGGGAATCCGAGTATTTTGTGCAGGTAGGCAGCACCAACCAAAATAGGAGGCCAGCAATGCCCACGCTTAATGACAAAGACCAAAAACGCCTTTCCGGCTACGGGTTCCCCCGCGAAGTGGAAGCCGCGGTCGCGGAAGTCTGGAGTCAACGCTTCAGTTTCGGCAGAACGGGCGAATTCGTTTCGTTCTGCGTGATTTTCCTCGCCGCGGCCCCGCTCTTCTTCGATAAGCTCCGTTCGCCGCCATTGGAATCGGCGTATTCGGGATTGGTTTGGGGACTGTGCATCGCCTTCGCGCTTCTGGGCGCGATGATGTACTCGATAACGTTCGGAAGGTCTCCAAACGACGTCGACTCCATGGAACACCGCAAGCTCTTCCTCTCCCGCAACGTGCTTTCCCATACGTTCGCCAAGGGGTGGAGAAAGCGTCTGGGTTCTACGGCCGCCGGCCTGATGACGCTCTCGCTGTTCCTTACAGGGAACCTCCTCGAGGCCTTCGTATTCACGTTCAGTTCCCTCGTCCTCACGGTAGGGACCAGCGCGATGGAAGTAATGACCAAATCTTTCCTGCACCGCCTGGAAAAGAGCCTCTGCTTCGCCGAAGTCTGGGAATCGCGCTCGCGCGAACCGTTCAAAGGCGTAACCATAGAAGGCGAATGCGTCCGCATCGCCTAAATCCGATCCCCCGGTCCGTCCGGGGGATTTTTCTATCTTTGACAATTCGCATGCCATAAGTATTTTCCATTCGGACAATCACGTCCTGAGCTTTGAAAGGAGCTTGAAATGAAAAACCAAACGCCTTGCGGCACCCATGTCGAAACTCATGAACGCAGCGGACCAGATCCCGGTTTCGGATTGGAAATCTTCACCGTCCTCCTGCTCGCGTCGTTCTTCGTCCTCGCGGTTTTCTTGGACGCATTGCCATACGCACCGACCGTCGAATCCGTAGCGGTTTCCGCATGCGAATTCATGGCCGTACTCTACGTCGGAACTTCGTTTCTGATCGCGATGATTGCCCTTGCGGCACGGTTCGATTTTCGAATCGCTGATAAAATATACCACTCGGACTCCGCGAAGAAATTCGCTCACGGTCCGTATTCGATCTCTCTCTGGGTCGATGGGTTCATACACGCGCTCGTTTTCTCCATTTTGGTAGCGAACGGCCATACGA
>JBAQKV010000135.1:0-18016 GCA_049301335.1 Patescibacteria group bacterium | reverse complement strand
ACGGAACTGTCCGAAGGATTGGTAACGGAAATGACCGGATCCTGGTTATCGCCCTTGCTGAACATCACGGTCGTCGAGGTTTTGCCCGAATAGCCGTATTTGTCGACCGCTACGACGTCGAGCGTATGTTCTCCGACGAACGAGTCGTCGAAATCGAACGCGCCGTTCTTATAGGTGCCCGAAACCTTTTCCCCTTCGATGGCGATTTCTTTGAAGAGTTCTCCGTCGCGGAGGAATTTGAGTTTGACGATGGGGTTGTCGGCTTCGTATCCGACCTCGATGGAATTCGCGCCCACCGGACGTACGCCGACTTCCGCGAGATTGGTGGAAACCGAGATGCGCGAAGCGGATTCGCCCGGGCGTTCGCAGACCTGGTCCTGGTAGTCGGTAATGATCGTGCCCTTGGCTTCCGCGAAGTACGCGGAACCGGCTTCGGATTTGACCCACGATTTAATGGAACCGAGCCATTCGGTATCGTACGAGTCGATGATCGGGTTCACGTTGATGAGATACCCCTTCTTCACCGCGTCGGCGGGAGTGTTTTCGGTCACCTTGCCGTTACAGAGGGAGTCGACCTCCATTTCCTTCATCGAATTCTCGTAGGCGGTCGGCTTGACGGCGAAGATCGAGGTTACGCGGTATCCTTCGGGAGTATTTTCGCTCGCGAGTTTTCCGGAGATGGTCGAGATGGTCGCGGAATATACGCTGTCGGGCTTCTTGAACTGCTCCTTCGGAAGGTTGCGGTGCGCGAACTCCATGTAGTCGTGCCAGATGGGAGCGGCGCAATTGAGGCCGTCACAGGTTCCCTTGGTTTCGGTTCCGTCGACGTTGCCCGCCCAGACCACCGTAGTGATCTGCGGCGTATATCCGGCGGTCCAGAGGTCGCGCGGGAGGATCTTCTTCTCTTTTCCTACGCTGACGTCCTTGTTGGAGGTACCGGTCTTCGCGGCGACCGGGCGGTCCTTGAGCGTAAGGACGTTGTTCCAGAAATCGCTCGGGCGGCTCTTCGCGTCGGAGATGATGCTCGAGAGCACGTACGAAGCGGCGTCGGAGAAGACGTATTTGCCGTTGGATTCTACGTAGCGGTCGATGACGTTGCCCTTGCGGTCTTCGATACGGAGGATGGGAACGATTTCCTTCTTCCATCCGGCATTGGCGAAGACGCTGTAGGCCGAGAGCATTTCGAGCGGTTTGACTTCGCCGGTACCGATGGCGAGCGGAGCGCCGTAGTTGGCGCCTTCCTGAAGGGAGAGGATACCGAGGCTGCGGGCGAATTTCACGACGTCGGATTCGCCGCCGGCAACCCAGAACATCTTGATGGCCGGAATGTTGCGCGAGTAGTCGAGCGCGGTCTTCACCTTCATTTTCCCCATGAACTTCTGGTCGTAGTTGTCGGGCTGCCATTTGCCGAACTTCGTATCCACGTCGTAAATCGGGGTATCGGGGGAAATCGCTTCCTTCGAGATGGCGAGGGCGTAGACGATGGGTTTGAAACTCGAACCCGGCTGGCGTCGGGCGGTGACCATGTTCACGTTGCCACCGTTGGTTTCGTCGAAATAGTCGGGACCGCCGACCATCGACAGTATCTGTCCGGTCTTGTTGTCGAGAGAAACGAGCGCGGCGGAGTTCGCACCGTATTTGTCCTTATTGATAGCGACCTGCTTCTTGACGAGCGCTTCGGCCTTATCCTGGAGGACGGGGTCGATGGTCGTATAGATCTTGAGTCCGCCCTGGGATTCGAAATCTTTTCCGTACTTCTGTTCGAGGTAGTCCTTTACGTAGAAGACGAAGTGCGGGTATTTGATGTTCTCGCTGTATTTGCGGAACTGGAAATCCAATCCGCCGATGATGACGTTCTTGTATTCTTCCGGCGTAATCTTCCCGTCTTCGAGCAAACGCCCGGCGACGAAGTCCTTGCGTCCGGTGGAATATTCGAGGAAGAGCTTCTGTCCGGCGACCGGTCCGGTCGAAACCTTTCCGGTACCGGTAGCCGGCTTGACGGCTCCGGTCGAAGTTTTTCCCGCAGTCGCGGAAGGTTTTCCGACCGCAGTTTTTCCCGTGGAAGTGAGCGGTTTCTCGATTTCGGGCAACGCGACGGATCCGGTTCCGGAAGAAATGCGGATATCGTTGAGAAGTCCGAGGAAATCCTTGTATTGGACGTCGGCGCAGCCGTCGGAACCGACGTTGTAGTCCTTCTTGAGGGAATCCTGCGAAAGGCCGCAGACTTCGGCGTCTTCGGTATTCTTACGCTTGATTTCGAGGGACGCTACGGTCTTCTTGAAAGTCTCCACGAGTCTGGAATATTCCTTCATCTTTTCCGGAGTGTCGACGAAGATCTTATCAGCTTCGTCGCCGTCGGCATAGACGTAAAGATAACCCATGAGCCGATCGCGGTGCGAGAACGGCGAGTAGTAAGTGGGCCCCTTGGGGAGTGAAGCGAGGATGGTCGAACCGAGGACGCCAACGTCCTTGGCGCTCTTGCCGAAATACGTCTTCGCCGCTTCCTCGACGCCGTAGGCGTTATTGCCGAACGAAATCTTGTTGAGGTAGAGTTCGAGGATCTTTTCCTTGGAGTACTTCGAATTGAGGCGGTACGAAAGGTAGATTTCCTTCACCTTGCGCTCTACCGAACGTTCGTTGGAGAGGAACGTATTCTTGATGAGCTGCTGCGAGATGGTGGAAGTCCCCTGGATCTTGTCGGTTTTTCCGAACGCGAAATTCACACCGGAGCGGACGAGTCCGCGGAGGTCGATGCCCTGGTTTTCGAAGAAGGTCTTGTCTTCCGCCGCGATGATGGCGTTCTTCATCGAATCGGAAATGCCGGCGTACGCCACGTAGGTGCGCTTCTCTTCGTCGTAGAGCTTGTAGAGTTCTCCGCCGTTACGGTCGTAGATGACCGTGCTCTCGGGCAATACGTCCTGTTCGATGGTCTCGATGGACGGAAGCGAGTGGAGGAAGATGAAATAGACCGCCGCGAGCGCGAGGAAGCCGAAACTGAGGAGCGTCATGCCCACGTAGATCGCCAAGTACCGGAAGGACTTGCTCTTCGGCAAAAGGTTCGGAAGGCGCGAACGGAGGGATTTCCGAACCGGGCGGACGGAAAACGAACGGGCTTGCCCAGCGGGGCGTTTGTTCGGTAACATCTCGGAAAAGGATTAGCGGAAGAAGAGGGACTGGTCGGGTCCGAGTACGATTTCGATCTTTGCACCGGGGGTTTTGGCATATTTGTTCGCGGCGACGGGCTCGGCGTCGGAGAAGACGAAGAGCGCCAACGCCCTGAGGGTCGCGGACTCCGGGTCGATGCCGGTCTTCGATTGGGCGTCCCACGGGTAGAGGACGGCCGTCTTAGGGTACGGGTCTTTGGTCGAACCTATGGATTCCTTGTCCGGCACGTTGAATCCGAACTTCTTCAGGAACAACGCGACCTTGTTGGCGATGCCGGATTGCTTAGTGGAATTCACGACGTTGATTTCCGTGGAATCGAGAAACATTTCCGGATAGTTGAACACGAGGTTCGCGAAGCGCTGGATGTCGTGGTATTCGGAGAGGTCGGACGGCCCGGCGCCGTCGGGAAGGAGGACGCTCGCGCCTCCGAAGAGATCGCGTGCCGGAGTATAGAGGAAACCGCCCCGGTCGCAGAGCGCGAACGACTGGAAGCACGAATCATTCAAATTGAACGAGAGGATGTTCTTGGTAGGGAGTTCCTTCGCGAAGAGCGCCATGCCGGCCATTTCCTTGAACGAGAGGTCGGTTTGGACGTTGCTCGAAACGGCGGAATAGAGCGCCTGGAGCTTCGCCGGATTCCCGAGCGTGCCGAGGGAAAGGAGTTTCTCCTTGATGGCTCGGACGAGAATCTGTTGGCGGATGGAACGGTCGAAGTCGGAGGTCGAGTGGCGGGAACGGGCGTACTTCAGCGCGGTGGCGCCGTCGAACGTCTGCTTGCCCTTCTTTACGCGGAACGTGACGTATCCCCAGTTGGAATCCGGGTATTCCGGGTCTACGAGGTCTTCGGGAACGTCGACGTCGAGTCCGCCGAGAACGTCGACGAAACGGATGAACGCCTGGAAGTCGACGTTGATGGTGCGGTCGACGCGTTCGCCCGTAATTTCGGTAACCTTTTCCCCGAGGGTCTTCATGGCCGCTTCGTGATCCTTGTTCGAATGTACGTAGGCACGGCGGTACGTCTCGTTGATCTTCCCGCGTCCGCCGGTGGGATATTCGACGTAGAGATCGCGCGGAACGGAAAGCATCGAAACGGTTTTCGTTTTGGCGTTGAGGCTCGCGAGGATGACGGTATCGGTAAGGTCGCCGCCTTCGTGCGCGGCGCCGCCCATGCCGGTAATGAGGACGTTGAACTTCCCCGTCGGCAAATCGGAACTTCCCGAAGAAGTGAAAACGGAAGGAAGGAACGAAAGCGAAGGGAGCGGGATGGAAAACTTCACGTTGGCAATCTGCGCGAAGGCCGCGCTTCCGATGCCGAGAACGGCGAGGACGGCGATGCCGCCGAGGAAATACGCCGAAAGCGTATTGCGGACACGGACGGTTTCGTACGCTTCGCGAACGGAAAGGAAGCGCCCTGCTTGGGCGCTTGGGAGTTTGGATTTCTTGAAAGCCACGGTGTTTGTTGGGGAAAACGGGAACGGTACGGGAACCGGAAGAACTTGCCGGCACGCCTTATATATGGCGGTATGGGGAGGATTATAAAAGCGGGGGGCGAAATCGCAAGGTTCGACTGGGAGTTTTTTACATTTCGAACATGGAAGTTCAATAAAATGTGCAAAACTTCCGGCGCCCGAATAAATACGTTCAGACAATTGTCAATCGAATCCGAAAGGGGCGTTTCTCCTTTTAGTTGACATGAAAACGAAAAAGCGTAATTTCGCCGGTGACAAAAACGAAAACCAAGTTCTTTACGCGTTTCTGACAGTGACGACAGAAAATGGTGCATCCGAGTTCGAACATGTACCCGTACTCTTCGAAGAGGCGGTTTCTTCCCTAGGGTTAGAGAAGAACCGGCCGTTGACGGTAATAGACGCCACGCTCGGTCTCGGGGGACACTCCTCCGAAATCGTAAAACGCCTTCCGAAATGAAGTACCTACGTAGGTTTCGACCGCGACCGTACCAATCTCGAACAGGCCAGCGCGCGCGTCCTGCGTGAAAACGCGGACTCCGTCAAAACGAAGGGCCTACGGCTCGAATTCGTAGAAGCCGATTTTCGGAAACTGAAAGAAAAACTCTCCGATCTGGGAATTTCCCGCATCGATTCGATCCTTTACGACCTCGGGGTGTCGAGCGCCCACTACGACGACAGCGAAAGGGGCTTCTCCTTCCGCTTCGACGGTCCGCTCGACATGCGCTTCGACCGGACGGGCGACTCCCCTACCGCAGCGGATTTCCTCCGCACGGAAAGCGAGGCTGAAATACTGCGCGTCCTGCGCGAATACGGCGAAGAGCCCAAGGCGTTCTTCATCGCGAAAGCGGTGGTAACGAACCGGAAGGCCCACCCGCTCAAGACGACCGGCGATTTCCTCAAACTCATCGAGGAAGCCAGCTTCGATCCCAAGTCGAAGACCCGGACGTTCCAAGCGGTGCGCATCGCCGTCAACGACGAATTCGGATCCATCGAAGATTCGCTCCGCCAGGCGGTCGAACTCCTGAATCCCGAAGGCCGGCTCTCGGTCATCACGTTCCATTCCCTCGAAGACCGCCTCGTCAAGACGGCGCTCAAAGAGTTCGAACGCGACGTGCCCGACGAACTCACCGGCATGCCCCTCGTCAAAGCCGCCCTCAAAAAGGTCCACAAGAAACCGATCGAACCGACTCCGGAAGAAGTGAAGAACAATCCCCGTTCCCGCAGCGCGAAGCTCCGGGTTTGCGAAAAGTTAGGCAAGACCTCCGATTAACCCCGTCCCGCAAGGTATGAACGCGAACGTCCTCGTCATGAAAAAAGGCAATTTCCCATTCTTCTCGTCCCGCAAGACGAGCAGGGAAAATTTCCGCCTTTCCTTCACGGAGACCTACGTTCTCGCTCTCGGGCTCATCGGCGTGCTCGGCATCTACTACGTGTTCATGCTCAACGTCAACGCGACGAAAGGCTACAACGTCCGCAATCTTGAAATCACCCGCAAGAACCTCGTTTTCGAACAGAACCTCCTCAACATCAAGATCGCCGAAGCCGAATCGCTCTCGTCCATCTCCGAAAACCCCTCCATCGGCAAGATGGAAGTCATCGACACCCCGAAATACCTCGTAATGAAGGATTCCTTCCTTACGCTCAAGAAGTAATTCGGGAACCCACCAGATACCAACGATGCCCGAATCGCTCAGAAAGCTCGTCGAGCTCATCTCGTACCTTCCCGGAATCGGGGAAAAGACCGCGACCAAACTCGCGTTCTTTTTATTGAAGGCCAACCCGTCGTACATCCGTGATTTAGCCGACCGCATCAGTCGCGTACAGTCCGACATCCGCGAATGCCCGGTATGTTTTTCACTCACCGACCGTACCGATAGGCCCTGCGTCATTTGTGAAGACCACATGAGGGACCAGCACGTCCTCTGCGTGGTGGAAGACTATCTCGACCTCGTTTCCATCGAACGCCTCGGCATCTACAAGGGCCGCTACCACGTTTTGGGCGGTTCGGTCTCCCCCATGCACGGCCGCATGCCTTCAGACCTCCATATGAAAGAGCTCTTCGACCGTTTGAAAACCGGCGAATTCTCCGAACTCATCCTCGCGACCAACCCGAACATCGAAGGCGAAGCGACTTCGATGTATATTAAAGAAAACGTAAAGACTCCGAACGTTCAGGTAACGCGCCTTTCGCGAGGTTTACCGAACGCCGGGTTCATCGAATACGCCGACGACCTCACGCTCATCAACGCGTTCCGCGGACGCGGGTAGGGTTCTCGGATTGGAATTCGGAGTTCGGCGTGAAGACCTCCGCAGGAAAATGGGGAAACCGAATCCTGGCTCCTAGGGTCCTAAAGTCGCTGCGGCTTCGGTTTCCCCATTTTCCGAGGACCAATCGAGCGACGAAGCTCCGAATCCAAATCCGTAACACTTCCCCCATGACCGTACGTATCGACCCGAGCTGGCACGCCGCGCTCGAAGCGCAATTCGAATCCCCGTACTTCGAAGAGCTCTCCGCGTTCGTTAAAGGCGAATACGCGTCGAACGACTGCTTTCCCGCAGCGAAGAACATCTTCCGAGCGTTCGACCTCACGCCGTTCGACAAGACGAAGGTCGTCATCCTCGGACAAGACCCTTACCACACCCCCGGCGCCGCGATGGGACTTTCGTTCTCGGTACCGGACGGTTCGAAAGCGCAGCCGAGCCTTCAGAACATCTTCAAGGAACTGAAAGCCGATCTCGGAATCGAACGGACGAAAACCGACCTTACGGACTGGGCCGAGCAGGGCGTACTGCTTCTCAACAGCGTACTCACCGTCCAATCGGGACTTCCCGCTTCGCATCGCGGAAAAGGTTGGGAAACCTTCACCGACGCGGCCATCAAGGCGCTTTCCGACGGTCGCGAACGTCTCGTTTTCATCCTTTGGGGAAATTTCGCCATCGGCAAACTTCCGCTCATCGACGGTTCGAAACACGTAGTAATCAAATCCCCCCACCCGAGCCCGTTCTCGGCACATTCGGGATTCTTCGGGTCCAAACCGTTTTTCAAGGCGAACGTGGCACTCGAAGGATGGGGCGAAGCCGTGATTCACTGGTAAATCTTTGTCGATTCAACGTTGAAACCTGGCGAATCCATGGTATTTTCAGGGCGTACCATTTTAAAAACGAGCATGTTCCCCAAACGTCTGCGGGCCTTATTGAAAAAATGAAACTACGGAGCTTTCACCCTTGTCGAACTCGTCGTCGTCATCACCGTACTGGCCGTTTTGGCGACGATAGGATTCTTAGCGCTCAGCTGATATACGGAAGACGCTGACGACGCCCGTATCCAATCGAACGTTCGTTCGATTTTTACGGCAATCACCACGGAAAGTACGATCACGAACCAATCTCCGCGTTTTTACGTGAAACACGATCCGAACTATGCGCTCTCAGGAGGCGTCGTTGCGTACGATGGGACTCCCGTGCTGCTTACGGGGTGAGAATGGAACGAGCCGAATACGAATTACTCGGCCGGCAATCCCGATTACGTAAAACTCAGGCTCAATCCGGACAAATTCAAAGTCTCTTACGATCCGGTAAGGAATTTTCTCGCCGCGCTCCCTCTCGTTTCCGCGTACGACAATGCTGATCCGAAAGCTCTGCTCGCCTGAGCTGCGGACGTATCTTCCACCCCCGGAAAAACCCAGAAGATCCGAAGCGTGCTCCAAGTCGCCGCTATTAAAAGAGGATATGCCACGGTTTCGGGAAATTTTCCCGTATGAACCGCCGGATCAGTCAATTGACTCGTAAAAGACACGAGCGCTTGAGCCAGCGCGACCTGAGCGCTTATCGATAAGTTGCCGATGGGTACGCTCTCCGATTTCTCGATTACCATCGTCGGTAGCGACGCGTCTTGAAGGAATTGGTCGAACGGCACGTATGCCGCGAATTGCGACGGGTATAGGAATCCCGCAAGTCCGAAGGTCTACCAATGACAGACGGGAAGCGGAACGTACCTCATCGATCCCGATGGCGCCAGTGGAAACGCGGCCTACAAAGCCTATTGCGACATGTCCACGGACGGAGGCGGATGGACGTTGCTCATGCGTTTCGCGAACGATACGGGCCTCGCCTACGGCTCAACCTACTGGACTGCCGGGACGACCCTTAACTCCACGTCTTTCGATGCGGTCAGCAATACGAATGCGGTATTCGATTCGTACGTGAACATGCCGCTTTCCACCGTACGGTGATGCCGGTCGTCCGGATCGGATTGCGTAACCGCACCGCTCCCCACGGCAAAGACGGGATTGGCATTGTTCTCGGGGGCGCAGACCTCTCTCGGAAGCATATCGAGAAGCCAATGGACGACGCTGTTCCCGCCCGATTACGCGACCTTCCCCAATTGCAACATGGGCAACGTGAACGTGACGGGCGGTCTCACCTATATGAGGATCCGTTTCGGAATCGCGGGAAATAACGAGGCGGATTGCGGATCTTCGGACAATGCTTGGGGATTCTGATTGTATACCACCTACAACGGAAGCTCCTGTTGAGCGGGACTTCTGAATTTCCATGCGGGAGCCTGTACCCAGGCGACCGTCTGGGGAAAATAAACGCGGCCGGATTCCATAACGGAGTCCGGTTTTTTCGTGCATTGCCTTATCAAAAGGATACACTGGCGGGAATCCGTTTCCCGGAGAAACCTTATCCGTAACGCACCCGTTATGTTGGACGCGATAAAAAACCTCGGCTGGAAGTGAATCTTCAAGATTTTCGGCATCGGAATCCTCGGCTTGGCGTTTCTCGGAATCGCCGCGGGAATCCTTACGACCGTTTTCTCCGGAATCTGACGAACGCTGTCCGTAAACGAAGGATATTCCCGATATTCTTCGAGCGATTCCGTTTCGAGTTCCCTCATGGGATCGAGTTCTTCGTTCGGCGGAATGGCGAAAACGTCGGCTCCACAAGCCGAAGAATACGATAAAAGCGAATCCTCCCCCATTGAACCGGGAACCGCGCCGGCAATGGAGATCAAGAGCTACGACGCGACCGTCCGCACTTCTGACGCCAAGGTTTCCTGCGACGCGTTCCTCTCGAAAATCGACCGTAATTGGGCAACGGTGGAGAATATCAACTCCGGGAAATCCTATTGTACGCTCTCGGTGCTCGTAAAGAAGGAGAAGGAGGAAGAATTCTTGGCATCGCTCAAAGCGGCAGGACTCTACGACCTCCAGACCCGCGTTTCGAACATTCGGAAAAATTACGCCAACGTCACCGACCGAGTAGGCGAACTGAAGAAACGCCTCGAAGAAACCGACGCGTTGCTCGCTTCGACGAAAACCCAGTACGACCAACTCTGGGAAGCGCTCAAGACGAAAAACGTTTCCGCGGAGTCCATCGAAGCGCTGAACCGCATCATCACCAACAAATCCGAACTCATTTCGAAATTCTCGCGGGAGCGGCTTTCGATCATGACGGAAATCGATACTTACGAAAAGCAGAAGAAGGATTACGAAGAACGTCTCGCTAACGTGGAATTCTCCGTACGCTTCGAAAAGCGGGTGCTCGTCGACTGGGAACAAGCGGGAGAAGCCTGGTCTTCCGACCTCCGCGAACTCGCGTCGGTAGCGAACGAAACCGTACGCAACCTCACCGTCAACCTCGGAAGCTTCCTCTTGAAAACGCTCAACGTGGTCGTCTACCTCGTACTCGGCGCGTTCGTAACGCTCGCCGGAGGCAAACTCCTCTACCGTATGGGTCGCCGCATCGTGTTCGGAAAGGAAGAAAAGAAAGAGAAGGCTTCGAAATAGCGACGAAGAAACGCGAATTCGTCCAGATTCCAAGACGTCAGAAAAATCCCCCGGATCGCTCCGGGGGATTTTCATGAGTTTCGATTAGACTCCGACGCGGATACCGGGACCCATTGCGTTGCAGACGAATACGGTGTTGACGTAGGTGCCGCCCTTTACGCCGGTCGGCTTTACGTCCTTGATGGTCTTGATGAAGAACTCGAGGTTTTCCTTGAGCTTCGCCGGACCGAACGAGAGCTTTCCGATAACGGAGTGGACGTTGCCCTGCTTGTCGTTCTTGAATTCGAACTTACCGGCCATGAGTTCCTTGACGATGGCGAGGAGGTCTTCGCCTACGGTACCTGCCTTCGGATTCGGCATGAGACCCTTCGGTCCGAGAACCTTAGCGGCCTTACCCATCTTCTTCATCATGCCCGGGGTAGCTACGGCGACCGAGAATTCGATCTTGCCCTGGAGAACCTGGTCGAGGAGGTCATCTCCGCCGGCGACGTTAGCGCCGAGAGCGAGGAGTTCCTTTTCGTTGCCGAGGTCGGTGAAGGCGCCGATCTTCGGAGCCTTACCGGTTCCGTTCGGAAGGGTAACGGTGGAGCGAACCATCTGGTCAGCGTACTTCGGGTCGATCGCGAGGTTGAAGTGAACTTCGACGGTCGGGTCGAACTTGACGGTGTTGGTGCGTTCGAGGAGTTCGACCGCTTCGTCAACGGAGTAGATGCGGCCAGCTTCGATGAGAGCTGCGGCCTGCTTGTGCTTCTTGCCGTATTTTTTCATGGAAATGAAAAGTAACGTGGTAATAGCGCCCTATTTCAAGGGCTCCCATGTTTGGGTGCGCGAAGTATATGGGAAAAGGCTTTCCACGCAAATCGGAATATCCCGTTTCCGTAAGAAAAGCCGCCCTATGCCGGAGCGGTTTCCGACTTAAGCGCGCCGAGCGCCGCACGGGTTCACTTCATGGCGCGACGGAGATCGTTCAGGCGTTTTTCGAGGAGGTCCACGGACTCCGACGCGGACTTGAAGATCTCGGAAGAAATCGCCCCTTCCTTTGCGAGGGCTTCCAAATCGGCGCGCCCGATTCCGTGCCAACCCGGACTGATTTCCACGGAAGAGCCGTTCGCGCCCGGTCTTTCCATGGTTGCGGAAAAGCGGGAATCGAGAAGCTGCGAAGGCAACGCTTTCGCCACTTCCGCCTTCAGTCTGACATACGTCGCGGCATCGACGAGCCCCAATTTCCGGAGTTCGGAAAAATCTTTCGCGGTTATCGACCGGGCCTGCGCGAACGACCGTACGTCCTCTTCGGAAAACGGCGGAACGGAAACTTTGAGTCACGCTTTTTTGGCATACGCCCTCCGGACGATGTCGAGCCGGTCCTGCTGGAAAGAAAGGTCCCGCACCATGGCCAAGCCTTCGGACGAAAACGGATCGACCGCTTCGGAGGACGATTTTTGCCAAACCTTCTTCCCCGATGCGGAAGTCGCCTCAGAAAAACCGGAAAGCGTCCTCGCGTCCCTGGCAAGCGGACTTTTTACCGGTCCTCAGTCAAACTCCAGAACTCCGGAAACCGAATACAGGAATTCGCCTTTGGAATCGAAATACGCGTCGGGGACGTTTCCATGGACGGAAATGCAGTATCCGGCGATTTTTCCGTACGCGTCGGAAAGGGCCTTTACTTCGGGTTTTCCAGATTTGAGGTATTCCGCGTTCGGTCGCACGAAATCCGCGATCTTCGACAATACGGAAGAAGGGATTTCGCGGGGTTTCGATACGAGGATTTCCGGCATTCGGGAAAACGGATTACGCTGCGGCCTTGATGACCTTCCTATTATTGATAATGGACCAGTTCTGCTCAAGCGGACCCGAACGTTCGAAGTACGACGTGAGCGAAGCCCTTACGGCTTCGTCGGCACGGTCCGCCTGTCCGGCGAGAACGAGACGGAACTGCCCTTCGAATTCCGATTTCATGTCGGACTGCATGCGCTGGCGGATGCGCATGAGGTCGATACGTCCGAGGTTCCGGTGTTCGACTTCCGAGAAATTGCTGACGAAATCGAGGAAGCGTTCCTTCGAATATTTCTCGAAAAGCTCCATGAGTTGACGCTTCGAGGTCACTCCCGCGGGAGCGTGGTGACGGAGATATTCCGGAAAAGGAAGCTTTCCCGCGCCGAAAATGTCCGGCGACGAGGCGAGGAATTTTCCAACGGTGACGGAATCGAGAGTTCGACGGAGCGGGTCGATCGTCTTCTCGATACCCGTAACTTTCGCACGGTAGTCGTTCCCCCGGATTGCGACGTCCGCGGTTCTGGAAAGCGCGTCTTGTCCGGCACCCTTCGCTCCGCTTCCGATTCCCGTACCCTCTGCCGCCGAGCTGATATCGAAATACGAAGCCTGCGCCGATAAGGAGGAATCCTTTGCGGAGAAATCGATGCCCCGGTAAAGGCCCTCGCGCGGATTTTCGATGTACGCGTATTTCGGTTCGATAAGCACCTTGCCGTTCAAACTGACGAGACCGACTTTGTTATCCTGGAAAGAAGTCGCGTCTGGGTGTCCGTGCGCATCCCTTACCTGCACTTCGAACAAATTGTGGCGCTCGCTGTTGACCTGGATGGAAACGTAATCGTTTTTGGAGGGGTCGATGAGGAATTCCCCGGTCTTCGACTTCGAATCGATAACGCCCCACTTTCCGTCCTGTTTCACGCGGACGTATCCGTGCTTCGCGTCGGAATAGAAAATGTCCTGGAACTTCGGCTCCACGACGACGTCGTGCTTGACGTTTACGTAGCCCTTCAGGAATCCGTTCGGAGTCTCTTTCTGAATACGGAAAACCCCTTCCACGTCGGTTTCGATGATGTGGATGCCGGAAGCCGCGAGGGTAGGATGCTTCTTCAAGATCGTCGCGCGGGCCTTTTCAATTTTCGAAGCGTCCCTGATGTTCGAGTATTCGAACTTCAGTTCGCGGTAACGGTTGAGCGCTTCTGCGGGATTGTCGGCGGCGACCTGGAGAGCGCCGCGGCTCTGGCCCTTGACGTTGACGGCCTTGCCGGATCGGTCAAGAATGTGCCATTGCGGTTTTCCGCTCGCGGAAAGTTCCGGCAACTGCGCCGCGGCGATGCCGTCCTCGGCGAAATCGTCCACGTAGGCGTAGTTGCGCTTTGCGCCATCGCCGTGGATCTTAAGCTGCTTGAGTTGGTTCGGACCCCGTTTCCCGTCGACCAAGGCCTTCTCATCGACGATTCCGTCCAATACGAGCGTTCGGACTTCGCTTCCGTCAGGCATTTTCTTAATCGCGATAGCGCGCCCTTGGTGCGGATCCGTAATGAGATCGTAAGGGCCGCCGGCTTTTTCAAAACCGAAATCTTTCGTGCGTTTCATGACGAAATACTCGGAATTTTCCGATACGATCATGCGCTCGGTGGAGAGCTCGCGGATCATGTCGTATTTGGGTTCCATGACGAATTTCCCTTCGCGGCTGATGAGGCCGAACTTCGAGGTAGCGGAGTCGCAAACTACGGCTCAATTCTTCGAAAATTGGGACGCGTGGAGGAATTCCAACGGCTTGCCTTTGGAGTCCAAAAGGAAGGTTCCGTCGGTCTTCACGAAATTGAATTTTCCCGCTTCGTTCTTGTACGCGGCGAACCCGTAGTCGAACGCGAGCCCCTTGCGCACGGATGCCGGAAGGCGGTTGCGGAGGCGGGCGATTCCGGCTTCGGCATCGCCATAGAGTTCCTTCGTTTTGTCCACCGCCTTTTCTCCGACCTCGAGAACGGCCTTCGCCCGCGAGGATGCGCCTTCCATGACTTCCGAAACCCCGTGGCGAGCGGTTTCCACGCCACCGGAAAGGACGGTTACGGCGTTTTCGTAACCCGGTATCTTCGCGAGCATGGCACGGGTGGCCGAGGCCGCATCGGATCCCCCTTCCCCAGCCGCGACGAGACCGGAAAGGTACGCGCCGAGGTCGTTCTTGAGCTTGCTGACGGAAACCATGGCGTCCGAAAACTTGGCAGCGACGATTTCCTTATGGATGCGTCCGAGGGATTCGCGGACGTCTACCACCTTGTCGTCGAGGTAGTTGTGGAATTTTCGGATTTTTTTAAATTCGTTTCCGGCTTCCTTCAGTTCGGACGGAAAACGTTCCGGGGAAATCTTATTGAGGATTTCGGAAGTCTTCCGGTATGCCGACTTGGTTTTGTCGACCATGGCATCGGCCCAGTTGGTACCGAGTTTGTCGACGGTTTTTTCGCTCAGGTATCCGCCATCCTTCACGAGGGCGTTCGCGTATTCGCGGAAACCGCCGGACTTGGGAAGCATGTTCGGCGAAAAGGCGGGATCGCCGGATCGGATACCCTTGATGATAGCCCGGAGCTCATCGCCTCAGAGGTCTTTGCGTCCGCGGATTTTCTGCACGGTGGTAGCGAAAGACTCGAGGTCGTCCCAAGTACGGACGCTCTTGATTTCGAATACTTTTCCGAGCTTCTGCAGCCCCTTCACCGCTTCGAAATTGGACTTTACGCGGAGCGCGCTGGACTTGAGGAAGTCCTTCGCGAGCTTCGGTCCGGCGAGGATGAGAAGCACGTTTCCGACGATTTCGCCGATCTTGAAAGCCTGTTCCTCGGGCGGAAGCTTCTGGATTTCCGCGTACTGTTTTTTGATTTCGCCTGCAACCATCGAAAAGAGGTCGGCGACCATCTGTTTCGCGTTTTTCCCTTCGGAATACTGCGAAATGGAGTGTGCGGCAAGGGAGAGCGCGTCGTTCACGTCGGTGCGGAATTTTTCACTGAAGGCATAGGAACCGAGGAATTTCGGAATGTCCCATACGACGAATTTCGCCGATTCGTACACGGCCTTCACCGCTCCCCAACCGATACCGGCAACCGCGTATCCGGCGTGTTTCAAAGACGAGGGTTCCGTGAGGACGTAACCGACGAACGATTCCGGAACTTCGAGTTTCGCACCGGTAACGGCTTCGTAGCGCTTCTTCTGGAATTCGAGAATCGAAAGGTCGCGACGCTCCTGTTCGGTGATGGTTCCCGCCTTGATGCGGTCGGGGCCGATGGAAGCGACCGTATCGACGTAATATTTCTGGAAGAGCGAAGCCATTTTGGCATGTCGCTGTTTTATCGTTTCCACGCGGCGTTCGAAGGAAGCGTCGCCACCTTCCCATCCCTTGAAGCCGAGGATCTTCGCCACGGATCCGGAGGTGTTCGCCGCGAAATCGAGAACGCGTTTGGCATCGTTCGCTTCGTTCCCGTATTCGAGATTGATTTTTCGAAGATCGTCTTCGGCCGTACGCAAATCTTCGCTGAACGGATCGAAGAGCATGCCTTCGATTTTCGAAAACGCGTCCAGAACGGCCGTCCGGCTGTTGATTTCCTTTCCTTCCGCTACGGTATTCGCGACGAGAACGACTTCTTTTCCGTTCGCCATGAAATACGCCTTGGATTCGGGACCGCCGTTCACTCCTCCGATTCCGGACTTCCGAAGCATTCCGTTGAGACGTTCCGCGGCTTTTTGAGGATTTTCACCGCCGTTAGCGCGGTTGATGG
The DNA here is from genome assembly GCA_049301335.1 of Patescibacteria group bacterium. Lineage (GTDB taxonomy): Bacteria > Patescibacteriota > Gracilibacteria > BD1-5 > UBA2023 > JANJWP01. The sequence goes on along the minus strand of JBAQKV010000135.1, from coordinate 2,056 downwards.
ACTGGAGCTTCCTTTCGAGACGGTAAAAGCGCGAGAGGTCGGTACGCAAAGAGGTGACGGTTTCTTTCGAAACGTCATGATTCCCGATTTTTTCGTGATGGGATTCCTCTTCGAAGAGGTATTTGGATCCGGATTCCGGTGCGCTTTTCTGTTGCATTATACGAGTACGCTATGGATTTCTTTTTGTTCGTGCCGCTCTTCGTGGGACTCCGCCGCTTCGATTTCCCGGGCAAGGGAAAGAGATTCCTTATTGACTGCCGAAGAGAGCGATTTGGCCGCGGCGTTCTCGACCGCGAAAAGAGGAAGAAGGACGTCCTCCACGATTTTCGCGAATTCCGGGGTAACGCAGAGAAGCATTAAACTCTCCCTTTCATCTCTCGTGAAAAGGAAGCTGGATTCGACACGTTCTATGATTTTCTGTTGTTCGGTCATCAATCGGTTCAGATGGCTACGACAAGCGTACCATATGGGAAAGGCTTCGGGCAAATAAAAAACCCGCTTTCCGGCGGATTTTATTGACCTTTTCCGAATACGTTTCCTAAGAAGTTCGGAAGTAGGTTCCGACCGCTACGAAACCGGCTACGGTAAGGGCGATGGCGACGTTTCGTTTTTCGGGTTTTTCGCCGAGGTAGAAATACCCGAATGCGAGCGTGGAAATCATGGATAAGAAACCGAGGAGCGTCGTGGTGACGAGTCAGAGCTTCGAAATGAGCGTGAACGCGATAAGGGCGGAAATCGCGCCGATAAAGGACGCCGCCATTCTCGGAACCATATATTTCCTATGCGAAGAGCGCATGGCCCGCCATTCCCCTGCCAAGAAAATCGGAAAAAGCACGATTGCCGCGTTGAGCAGATTGCGAACGGAATAGAACGTCGGGCTCGCGAGGTGCGAAAGCGCGTACCCCATGGCGAGGGAACGGGTAGCCCCGATTCCGTTGGAAAGGAGGATGAGTTTGATGTTCCTCGGAAAATGGTGGTTCTTGAAGTCGAACGTTGCGGTAAAAATGAAAACCATGGTGACGATCGCGATAGCCAAGGTGGCTACGGGCGTTTGTCCCAAGATGAAGAAAGCCGCCACGATCGTCAGGAGCGCGGAGAGATTGTCGAACGGCATGAGCGCCGAAATCTTCTCTTCTTTGTATATTCTTTGCATAAGCAGGCCGGAATATCCCACTACTACGGCATCGGCTATGGGAAAAAGGAGAAGCCAGGTTTCTTTAGGCAGCGAGACTTTTCAAAACGCGATGAGTCCGAGCGACAGGACGATTCCGCCGATTCCGCCGATTGCGAAAAAGAGCCGTTCCGGAATATCGGAAAGGCTCAGGGATTTTTTCCAAAAGACCGAAGATACGCTCCCGAGGAAAGAATTGAGGACGCCCCAGAGCAGCATACGCCGGATGGGGGTTAGAACTGCGAAAGGAAGCGGACGTCGGCGTTTTGGAAGTGGCGCATGTCGGTGATGCCGTACTTGATCATGACCAAGCGGTTGAGTCCGAAGCCGAACGCGAAGCCGGAGTAGACTTCGGGGTCGAGACCGCCTTCGCGCAGGACGTTCGGGTGGATGAGACCCGCGCCCATGAATTCGATCCAACCGGATTTCTTACAGATCTTACATCCTTCGCCGGAACAGAACGGACACGAGAAGTCGACTTCGACGCCCGGTTCGACGAACGGGAAATACCCCGGACGCAAACGGATGGAGACTTCGCGACCGAAGAGGTCGGAGAGCATGGTGCGGATAGCGTACTTGAGATTGGCCATCGAAACGCCCTTGTCGACGACGATTCCTTCCACCTGGTAAAACGTGTTCTCATGGGTGGCGTCGATATCCTCGTTACGGAAAACGCGGCCCGGGATGATGACGCGGATCGGCGGATTTTTAGATTTGAGGATGACGTTCTGCATCGAGGAAGTCTGCGTCGCGAGGACGTTCCCCTTCCCTTCGAGCCAGAAAGTGTCCTGCATGTCGCGGGCCGGATGGCTCGCGGGGACGTTGACCGCGTCGAAATTGAGGTATTCGGTGGTGACTTCCTTGGATTCGAGGACTTCGAAGCCC
>JBAQKV010000134.1:0-6158 GCA_049301335.1 Patescibacteria group bacterium | reverse complement strand
CGCTCCAGGAGGCCAAGTTTCACGAGCTTCGAAATACGCCTTCCTATAACGTCGTTGCTATTGATTCACAGTAACGGCATCTCGTGCTTCAGTTCTGAATATTCAACGAGAAAGAAGAAGTCTTCATTCTCGTAGATCCTCTCGATGTTCTTCCATTTTTTCCCCGTCATGGCGACGTTGAAGAAATTCCGGAGGAAATCGATTATGGCGGCGTCGACGAGGTCGATTTCGAAGCCCCCTTCGATTATCAGCTGTTGGTTGATCGTGATCATGTATTGCATGGCCCTATTCGTTAGGGGATGCTGCGGCTTCTCATGCTTCCTCCGTCACGGCGAAGAGTTCTTCCGGAGCGAATTGGCTTCCGGTGATTTCATTGAACGCCTCGGTGTACGGTATTTGCACTCGGTCGGCCTTCGGGATGTGAGTCCCACAGATTTGCGCGTAGACCGAGCGGGGTTTCTTATCAACCTTCTCGGCGATTTGGTGGACGATTCCGCGATATTTTCGGATCTCGTCTTGGATTCTGAAATGGTATTTTCGAGGTTTCGCCATGGGCGTGAGGGGTAACTATGCGATTGCTTCCATCTTCGCGGCCTTCCCGTATAGGAAGCGCGCGACGCTTTCGGGGTTCTTCAGCTGCGGCATCTCGCCGAGTTCTATCTTCATCGCCTTGTCGAGGCATTTTTCGGCCGTCGATTCGGGTGACTTGTGGACGATCACTTCGAAGGCCTTGCCGTCGACGACGCAACGGTAGGTGACGCGATCGCGCTTTGCGGTGACTCCGGTATGCGCGGTGCGCGTGAAATAGGAGCGGTTGTCTTCGATGCGCATGGGTTTTGGTTTGGAAAAATAGAAGGGGGCTATTTAGCCCCCCATCCGAACACTTCCGTTCAGAATGACATCGTCGTTCAGTCTCCGAACGTCACTCCTTCAGCGTCTACGGACTTGATTTTCTTCCACCCGGAATCCGTGAGGATTTTTTCTCCGGGCTTTGCGGCTCTGCCGAGTTTGAATTTCATATGGCCGGATTAGATTCAAGCCAATTGGCGGACGAAAGCTTCGGTCTTGTCGTAGTCGTCTCCGGGTTCCGTCAGCATCGGTTCGTTGGTGGTCGCGTACCATTCGGCCATATGGTCGAGAATGCCATCGGTCGACAGCATCTCAAACCATTTGGCTTCCGCGTCCGGTCCGGCGTCGTCAGTCCCGAAATACGATTGGACGAAAAGATTGCGGAGGTATTCCTTGAACGTCACGCGTTTGTCCGGGGTCGGTTGGAATTCGGGTGCTGGAGTATCATTCTCCGTTATGGCTTCCGGAGACGCTTTTGGAAAAAGCGAAAGGGCGCGTGCCCCGCTGTCTTTCGAGGGCGTAGGAGCCTTGAACGCGGTTTCTGATACGGTTGCAATCTTCCGTTCCTCTTCGAGTTTTTTCTGGTCTTCGGCGAGCTTCGCGGCCATTTCTTCGTTCGCTTTTTTGTCCGCCTCGATTTTCGCTTGCTCTTCGGCGAGTTTCTTTCTGTCCGCCTCGAGTTTCGCCTGGGCTTCCGCGAGCGCCTTCCTATCGGCTTCGGCTTTGGCGGACGCCTCGGCAGCGACGCGGTTCGCTTCGTTGCGTTTCTTCGTGACGTCGGCGAGGAGAGTTTCGAATTCCGCTTCGGAGACGTCCTTCAGCGCGTTGACGCTGGACGGATACCCGACGGCCGCGAGCTTGTCGACCATCTCCTGGAGGCGTTTGAGTTCCTTCTCTTCGGCCTCGCGCTTGATGCGAGCCTTCTCGGCTTCGATACGTTTCTCCTCCTTGTCGAGGGCTTCCTCGGTCGGCTCGATGATCTCGATGAGATCCTTTTCGAGCTGGAGCACCGCGTTTTGGAACGCGATGGCGGGATCTCGGGCCTCTTTGAGTTTGTTCTTGATGTCGCAGCGGGTGTTTTTGAGTTCGATTCGGGCTTTCCGAACCTTCTCTAAACCGTCCTTGTCGTCGACCCCGTCGATTTTGAGGTCCTTGTATTTCTCGACGAGCGAGACGAGTTCGGCCTTCTTGGGATTGAAAGCCTCGACGTTGAATTTGGGTACGGCGTTTTCTGCCATGGGTGGGGGTTGGATTACAGGGAGAATACGTGCCTCCGGTCGAAGGCGTCGTGGATGACCACCGTCTCGCGTCCCGCGTTGTCCAGGGGAAGGGAGTAGTGGAGGATCTTCGGTTTCGCCTCGATCTGCGGGCGCTTCTTGATTTTCGCGGCGAAACGCTCGTCCCGCGCGTTCCTCTGTTTCTCCTCGAGGGAGTAGAGGAATTCGCGGAAGCGGTTGAACGCCGTGACGTTTCCGTACTTCCAATGACGCATTTGCATCCGTTGGAGGTTTCTGACCGAATGCACGGCCGTAGGGTCCGCTTTTTTCATACGGGATGGGGTTATTCCGGGAGCGTGACGTGTCCGAGCGAGTTGAGTTCTACGAAACAACGCATGGTCGCCGTGATGTCGCCCATGGCGTTGTGGGCGTCGGCGAAGTCCTCTTCGAAGAGGTGGCGGTGGAGTTCCGCGAGCTTCGGCCATTTGTATCCGCCGCGGGCATTCGGAAGCTTGCAGATCGGAGTGGCGATGAGCATGGTGTCGACGGCCTTCTTGCGGGCTTCGGCTTTCCATGCGGACTTCTTCTCGCTCTCCTCGGATACCCGGTCGACCTCATGGAAAAGGACGTCCAGGTCGTACTTGAGGTTGTGGCCGCAAAGCACGTCGGCTCCTTTCGTGAGCTTCACGAATTCGGGAACGTACTTTCCGAACGGCGGCTTGTCCGCCACCATTTCGTCGGTGACCCCGTGGATCTCCGACACTTTCTCCGGAATGGAGATTTTCGGCTTGAAGAGGAAATCGCCGCGGGCTTTTTCGAAACAGTCGACCCCGTTGAATTCGGCGAGGATCCAACCGATCTGCACGATGTAGGGTTGGGTGTCGAGCGGGCCGGACGTGCAGAATCCGGTGGTTTCCGTGTCAAAGAATAGGATGGTCTTGAGTGGCTGGAGCATGGGAAGGGGTTGGGATTTGCTATTTTCGATTCAATGGACGGCGTTCCCGTACCGGCGGTGGTACGTCACGCCGGCCTTTCATTGGCGGACGAGTTCGTCCTGCCTGGCGAGTCACGCGGCAGGGGTCGGGAATTCCTCCGTAACCCCGTCGCACGTCACGCAGAATTCCCCGCCGTTAGTCATGCGGGGTCGGTACTTCTTCCGGATCCAGTTCCGGCTCCGATTCGGCGATCTGCTCCTTTCTCGCCTTCACGGCGTCGGTGAGGCGCGTAGTGCGCTCGGTTCCGATTTCCTTCGAAGCGGCCTTCGCCTTTTCGTAAGCGGCCTTCAGTTGGTCGTTGTTTTCCGCGGAAAGGATCTCCGAGATGATTTCGAGCATCTTGGAATCCTTCGCCTCTTCCGGATTCTCCGCGGCGCCCTTGTTCCATTCAACGATGGCTTCTCCGGTTTCCTCGGTAATGACGAACGGGTCGCGGTCGATGAAGAGTCCGGTGCGGTCCTTGCTGGCTACCGCCATGTGTCCGTCCCGGTCGAGGTTGAAGGCGACGGTGAGTTCGTACTCGAACCCCTCGCGCTGGATGTCCTTCATCCCGACCTTCTTCACCTTCTTGTCTTCGGTCTGGATGGTGTCGGTCTTGCTGCGGGCCGTCGTGATGACGTGGCAGACCGAGTGGGTGATGGCGTCGATGAATTTCTGGTGGCGCGGGGTAGTGACCGACCATGCCGACCAGGTATTGCCCTTGAACTTCGTTTGTGCCGTGAGGTCGTTCGATTCGAGGCATCCGCCCTTTCCGTCCCATTCGTGGGTTACGGAGTCGATGATGATGACCTCCATGCCGGCGTTCTCGCAAGCCTTGATGGCCTCGATGTAACGCTCGGGGGAGAAAGGGGGTTCGAGCGGGACGACGTTGTACTCGCCCAGGTGGGAGTAGAGATCGGCGGATCCGTTCTCCGAGTCGATGACGGCGATCTTCGACCAGTCGCCCGTGATTCATTTCGCGAGCAAAAGGGCGGAATTGGATTTTCCGGATCCGGAAGGGCCGGATATTCCGAGGCGCATCTTGGATTTTCTGCGCTCGGCTTTTCTGAGTGTCGGTGCCATGGGAATGGTGGGGAATGGTGGGAAATGGGAAATTGAAAAACGCGCCATTACGACGCGTTCGGGTCTCACGCGCATCTTTTACCGTCTAGCGGATGAAAATGACGTGGCGGCGGTTTTTGAGACGGTTCTTGACGTGTCTGGCCTCCTTCAAATAGTAGGTGACCGCTCACGATATCGCGAGCACGAGGATTACCGCTTCCATGGTTCTTTCAGTTCCATGTTCTTCCGTGCTTCCGCGACTACTCCGGAGGCGTACGCAGCGAGCATCGCGAACCGGACGAGCTTTTCGATTTCGGCGGATTCGATGCCGGAGCGGCCGGACATTCCGGCGATCATGACGGACGTTTCGCTTATCATCTTCGAGGTTTCCGGGTCGACGTTCTCCGCGGAATACGTCGCGATTTGTTCGGTAGGGAATGGGTGTGACATGCGCGTTGGGATTACGCGGATACGAGGTTTTCTTTGAGGACGCGTTTGGCGTCGATGGATCCGAGAGCGTCGTAGATCGGCGCGAACCGTTCCGGGTCGGCCATGCAGTCCCGGAGGCGTTCGAGCGCTTCCTCCCGGCTCTTGGGAATCCCGTACTTCAGAACGACGGTCACTCCAGGGGAGATCTCGACGATTGACGGGGTAGATGCGATGGGTATCATGTGGGTGTGATTTTGACGAGTCACAGAAAAACCCGGATTTATGTCCGGGCTTTTTCTTTGGTTGGATTTTTTTGGATGAGACAACTATGACCGATACCAATCATAGTCGAAGACGTACTAATCCCTTGGTTCATCTGGTTTCCCAGGTAGTCCGTTGCCATATACACGCCTATGGCCTAAGGAGCTGGCAATTGCTTGCCTGATGTATGACTACAATAAGTCATATCAGTCCGAATGCAAATCTTTTTTTGCGCGATTTGTGAAAAAACGTATTGATTTTTTGCACAAAGGTATTACAACTACGACAAACACCCGTCATAAAAAGACCAATGTGAGTCAGTCCAGACCGTAAAATTCTCGACTCTGAAGAGGCCGCGAAGGAAATCGCTTCCGCGCTCCAGTCTTTTTTGCGGAAGAACGACGTGAAGATCACTGAGGTCGTGGAGAAGATGGGCGGTAGTTACGCCCATTGGAACCGGATACTCAATTGAAAGACCACGACGAACAACGAAGAGGTGTATGAACGCCTCGCCTTGGCAATGGGGATGCCGCTATCGGAATTCAGGGACGTGGTACGAAATGCGAAACTGAAAGCCCTAGGATGAGACGTTCCCCAAAACGGAAATCCGGATGCGGCCTTCCGTTCGAAGCACGGAATATCGGACGACGACAAATGGAGACTCGTCCAGGGATTCATCGACATGATCACTAAATCCGACAAATAACGTGGATCACTTCGCCGCCGACGTGCTCGGCATAGCTAAAAGCATGGGGGCGAAAGTCATCCGTTACGACTTCGAAGGGAAGTTGGACGGGGTTATCGTCCGAATCGGCGGCCGACCGTACGTCGGAATCGACCGGGCGCTCGGGATAGTCGACGCGAGGTTCACTATCGCACACGAACTCGGACACGTCGAGGACGACACAGTAGGGAGGGCCTTCACACTCATCGCGGAGCGCAGGGCTGATAGGATAGCGCGGGAGAAGCTGATACCGGAGCGAGAGTTGTTCGCGGCAGTGGGTGACTACGGTTGAGACGCCCATTTTTTAGCGTGTCTGTTCTGAGTCCCGAAGTACGTGATGGAAAGAAGAATCAAAGACATTTTCAACCTTTAACTTTTTGAATATGGAAGCAGGTCAGAAACTTTGTCCGGAATGCCAGAAGGAAATAGCCAAGTGAGCCAAAAAATGCCCGTATTGCCAATCCGATCTCAGGTCCTGGTCCGCAAGGCATCCGCTCATAGTATTTGTCCTGGCGATGTTTTTCATAGTCGGAGCGTTGCAGGAAATCGGAAAGAATTCCCTGGAGAGTGTGAATCGAACTTCCTCATCGTCTCCGAGTTCTTCCGCCCCGATCGAAGCGCCGAAACCTAGTAGGCTCGCGG
>JBAQKV010000133.1:0-5092 GCA_049301335.1 Patescibacteria group bacterium | reverse complement strand
CCTTTACGCCGTTCCCTGGTTTTTTCGTGCGCGTTTTTTTAAACGAGCACGTCGGAAAAATCGTCGTTCTTTCCGTCACCCAAGAACGCGTGGATCGCGTTTCGCGTAGCGAGAAGCCCCAGTACCGAGGCCATCCTCCTGCGCGGCGAAACCGGCCCCGCGATTTCGACCATGTCGGCGGAATTCATCGAAAGGACGTCCTCGACCCGTTCGCCTAACACGGCTTCGCCGAACATCGCGGAACACGCGGTGGTGACGATGGACGTCTTCCCTTCGAACGAAAAGTCCTTCAAGAGCCCGTCTTCGATGACGAGGTAGACTTCGAGCGAGTCGCCACACGTGCGGTTCTCTTCGAAATGCGTCACGGTCGCGTTTTCCAAAATCCCCTTGTTCGGGGGATTTTTCGCGTATTCGAGGAACATTCCGTCGTTTTCAGCCATGCTACGGGACGATGAGGAAAAGTCAGAGGAGGAAGGTGGAAACGGCGATGAGCGCCCATTCGGATTTCTTCAGTTTTTCGCGGAAAATCCAAGCGGACATCACGGCCGTGAGGATGGTCGTGAAAAGTCCGATGGTATTGGACAAATTCGCCGCTACCGAAGAGTACGAAACGAGCAGGAACCCCGTTCAGAGCGCGAGGAATACCGCCATCGAAACGCCGCTGGAAAATGCGGAAAGGTCGCCGAGCCCAAAGGCTTTGGCGGAAAACCCGTCCTTTTTCAATCGCGCGAGGCTGCGTATGAGAAACACCGAAAGCGCCGTGAGGAAGATCGAGCCTTCCGCGAGAAAAAGACTCCATACCGGGGAGGCCAATCCGGTTTTTACGACGTAGTTCGCCACTCAGAAATAGAAAGTCCAAGCCGCGAGCGAAACCGCCGGAAGCCAGAGGTATTTGAAAAGCGAACTCCCCTTCCGTCCTTCCGAAACCAGGAACGCCGCGATCGACGCGAAGAACGCGAGCGCTACGGCGAGTTTCGGGACGGAGAGGGCTTCAGCTTCGAAAAGCCTGGCATTGACGAAATACAGCACCACCACGTAGCCGTACGCGAGCGAGAGCGAGATGCCCATCGACATGTGTCGCGACGACGTGAGGAGCGCGAAAATGCCCGAATATCCCGAGATTCAGAGGACGGCGGCGCAGATCGCGAGTTCCGGAGAGAACGAAAAGAACGCTTGGCCGGATAGGAGGCCGAAGAAGACCGAAAATACGGTCACGAGACCGTATTGGGCGACGAATCCGGGAACGAGGTCGGAAGTGGCGGCAGCCTTTTTTCCGAAGAGGTTCGCGACGGAATAGGAAAAGGTCGAAAGGAACGCGAAAAGTACGCCCATGGGAATTATGCGGATTGGAGGTCGGAAGAGTTCGCTGCGGCTTCGAGCGCGTCGAAGAACGCGTCGAGGTCGTTTTCGTCGTTGTACAGGTAGATGCTCATGCGGACAGTGCCGTCGAGGCCGAGTTCGATGGCGAGCGGCTCGGCGCAGTGGTACCCGGAGCGGACGCAGACGTTATGTTCGGCGAAATGTTCGGCGAGATCCGAAACGTGCACGCCCTTGAGCGTGAACGAGAAAATGCCGATCTTCTTGGACGCGTCTTTCGGTCCGACGAGATGGATTTTGTCGCCCATGGCGGCGAAACGCTCGAGGGTTTTTTCGATGAGCGGACGTTCGACTTGTTCGATCCTTTCGTATCCGCCGACGGATTCGAGGTATTCGAGCGCGCAAAGGAGGCTTACGGCGCCCATGACGTTGGGGGTTCCCGGTTCGAAACGGTATGGCAATCCCGCCGGAGCGAACGCTTCTTTTTTCACCCAGTTGATCGCTCCTCCGCCCGAAATCGCGGGCTCGAGGACCTTGAGGAGGTCTTTGCGACCGTACAGGATTCCGAGGCCGGTATCGGCCATCATCTTGTGCGCGGTGAAGAAGAGGAAATCCGCGTGGATGTCCCGCACGTTCATGCGGTAATTCGGAACCGATTGGCTGGCGTCGACGACGAAAAGCGGCTTGTTGCCGTCGCGGTCCGCCATTTCGCGGATGCGGTGGCCAAGGGTGGCGACGTCGAAGGTTACGCCCGTAACGTTGGAAGCCGAAGTCACGGCCACGACCTTGGTATCGGGAGTCATTTTCCGTTCGAAGTCCTCGAAGTCGATTTCGTAATCCGGCGTAATGCCGAAATAGTCCACTTCGATACCGAACCATTCTTTGAGCACGAGCCACGGAACGACGTTGGCGTGGTGTTCGGCGATGGAAACGAGCACGCGGTCGCCCTTCTTCAAAACTCCCGAACGCGCGAGCGAGAGCGAGAGGAGGTTGCAGGCGTAGGTCGAATTGTAGGTATAGACGATTTCGGATCCGCTGGTCGCGCCGATGAAGTCGCGGACCTTTTCCTTGGAGCGGTGATAGAGGCTTTCCGAACGTTCGGAGAGCGCATACGCGCCGCGGTGGATATTGGCGTAGTCGTTTTCCAAGAAGCGTTTCACGCCTTCGATGACGGCATCGGGTTTCTGCGTGGTGGAAGTGTTGTCGAGGAACGCGAGACCGGGATGGTTGCGGAAGACCGGGAAGTCGGCCTTGAGCGGATTGGCAGGATGGTTCATAGCCTTGGTTCGTTAGCTTTGGAAGGGGTTTTCCGAATCTGGGGATACGATAACCGAAATCGCGCTTTGGCAAAGAGTTTCCGAGAGCGAAACGAGGCCTTCGGGCAATCCCGAGAACGCTTCGGAGGTCTTGGCGGACACGAGCGACGCGGTCGCCTGCCCTTCGGAAAGCCCGCGGGAGCGGAGATAGAAGAGCTTTTCGTCGGAGAAACGCTCCACCGAACACGAATGCCGGGCCTTGACGTCGTCGGAGGCGATGCGGAGTTCGGGGATTCCGCGAACCTTTCCGGACTCTCAGAAAAGCACGTTGGATTGCACGGCTTCGGCATAGGCGCCGAAGACGCCTTCGGTGATTTCGGCGATAGTGGTTACCGAAAGATTGCCGCCCGGGAGCGAGAACGCCGCGACGTTCGACGAAGCGCGGGTTTTGGAAGCGGACGTGACGGTCTTGGAAGAATACGATGCGGTATGGCCGTTTTCGGAAACCGCTACCGCGCGCACGTCGGCTTCGCTCCGGTCGCCTTTCAGGTAGACGGAGAGCTCGGCGGAAGCGCCGGGACGCACGAGCGAGCGAAGAACGAGCTTCGCGCCTTCCGCGAGATCGAAACGGCACGAAATCGGGGCGCCCGGCTCCGGAACCGCGACCGCGACGAGGGTTTCGCCAGCGGCCACGGCCACGGTATTGGAAACGTCCGAACCGCCCGAAGGTGACGAAACGGCGAACGTCCGGAGGTCGAGCGTGCGGATTCCTTGGGTTTCGGGGATGTGGAATTCGTGGGTTTTCATATCGTGTGAATTATTTTGGACGGGTGCTCGGAGCGGATTCGTCGATTTCTGAAGCCGACCCTTCGTGCCCGGTCTGGGGAATGCCGGATTCGTCCCGCCTCCTGTCGGTTCCGAATGTCGGCGGTCCAAACCCGGCATTCCCCGACCTCGAACGTGGCCGAGGCTTTGGCATGAGACGGAGACGCTCCGCGCACCCGTCCATTCGAGTCTTCCGGGAGAAAACCCCCGAATTACCCCGCGTTCCCTTCGAGTTCCATCGCGATGAGCACGTTGAGTTCCGCAGCGTATTCGAGCGGAAGTTCGCGTACCACCGGGGCGAGGAACCCGTTTACGACCATCGTCTTGGCGTCGTCTTCGGTCAGTCCGCGGGAGCGGAGGTAGAAGAGTTCTTCTTCCGAAATTTTTCCGGCGGTCGCCTCCTGCGCGACGGTCGCGTCCGATGCCGCTACGCGGATGTCGGGAATCGCGTCGCTCCGGGAAAGGGAATCAAGGATGAGCCCGTCGCAATCGGCGCGGGAAACGGCTCCCGAAGCGGATTTCTTAATGTCGATGAGGCCGCGGTAGGTGGAGATTCCCCCACCCTTGGAGAGCGATTTCGAGATGATTTCGCTCGTGGTGGACTTGCCGATATGGATGACCTTGGCGCCGTTGTCGGTGTTCTGTCCGGCATTGGCGAACGCCACGCCCACGTGTTTGGCGGAAGAACGGTCGCCCACGAGCACCGAGCACGGGTAGAGCATCGTCACGCCCGATCCGAGCTGTCCGCCCACCCATTCGATGAATCCGTCCTCTTCGACGATGGCGCGCTTGGTATTGAGGTTGTAGGTGTCGATCGACCAGTTTTCCACCGACGAATAGCGCATCTTGGCGGACTTGCCGACGTAGATTTCGACGCATCCGGCATGGAGGCTCGAAGTGCCGTATTTCGGAGCGCTGCATCCTTCGATGTAGTGCGCGGCGGAACCTTCTTCGAGCACGATGAGGGTATGTTCGAACTGGCCGCCCGCACGGACGTTCATACGGAAATACGCCTGGAGCGGCTCGTCGATGACGACGCCCTTCGGGACGTAGAGGAAAGTTCCCCCGCTCCAGACCGCGGCGTGGAGGGCGGCAAACTTGTGGTCGGAAATCGGAACGGCGCGCATGAAGTGCTTGCGGACCATGTCTTCGTGGTCGCGGATGGCGACGGACATGTCCTCAAAAATGACGCCCTTTTCGGAAAGCTCTTCTTTGAGGGAATGGTAGACGACTTCGCTGTCGTATTGGGCGCCCACTCAGGCGAGCACGCGTTTTTCGGCCTCGGGAATGCCGAGGCGGTCGAAGGTTTTCTTGATGGAATCGGGAACGTCGTCCCACGACTTGTTGTCGCCCGCGCCTTCCGGCTTGGCGAAGTACGCGATGGATTCGAGGTCGATACCGGAGAGATCGGGGCCCCAGGTCGGCAAAGGTTTGGCACGGTAGGCCGCATAAGCCTTCAATCGGAGTTCGAGCATCCATTCAGGCTCGTTCTGCGACGCCGAAATGTGGCGGATGATTTCTTCAGTGAGTCCAGGTCCGGAAACGTGCGAATACGCCGTGTCGTCGCGTCCGTCGAAAAGTTCGCGCGAAAGTTCGGCGAACGGCGAATTCGTTTCGGGTACGGAGTTGTCGTCTGCGGTTCGTTCCATGTTGATTTTTTAAATCCGTCGGATATAGCTATACGGCTTTTAGCG
>JBAQKV010000132.1:0-4227 GCA_049301335.1 Patescibacteria group bacterium | reverse complement strand
GCGTAAAGGAGGAAAGCCATTCCACTGGCTCGAAAATATAATACCTAAAGAAAAGGTATTTGTAAAGTTTTGGACTTCGGGATTTTTCGAAGTCTTTTTTAGTGGTGTCCGTGATGGTCGTCGTGCCCGTGCCCGTGATCGTCATGGCCATGGTCTTCGTGGCCGCCGTGATTGTGGCGCTTGTCGTCTTCCGCCATTCGGACGGCGTTGTCTTTCCACGCCTTGAACCAGAGCGATTCGACGAATATTTCCAAAACGCTGTTGAGGTGCGAGATGAATCCGAGGAAGAAGAGGATCATCGCCCCTACGATGATGATCGCCACGGTCTTGACGAACGCGATGGATACGTAGGTGAGAATCGCTGAAATGACGAGCGGGAAGACGATGAACGCTACGACCGTGAGGATGGTTCGGACGTAGACGAGCAGGAGGGTGAAATACAGCCGGAAGGTGACTTCGAGATTGTCGAGCGCCATGCGGACCGATTTTCCCATCGCGTCGAACGCCTTATTGTGTTCGAAAACGATGAAGAACCGAGTGTAGGCGAAGAGGATGTTGATGAGGAACGAAAACCCGAGGTAGACGAGCATCAGCACGCTTATCGGCATCGCGTAGTCTTTTCCGAAGATGCGGAGCAGGAAAAAGTAGAACGTGATGATCGAGAGGAGTTTGAACGGCGAGAGGAGGTTGTGCGCCTCGAAAATCGGGAGGAAGTTCCGCAATCCCGCGCTGATGGCCTTGCCGAACGGACGGTCCCACGCGTCTCAGGAATCCTTGTGCGAAATCAGGTAGATGAGTCCACCCTCCGCTATCGGCGTAATGAGGAGGTAAAGAATGAAAAACACCCCGATGGTAACGAGGGTCTCCATGAAGTACGACGTGTGCGTGAACTCGATGACCAGACTGAAAAACTGGTCTTTCATCTTGAAGATGTAGACGTAGCTGAAAGCGACCTGGTACAGTACGATGAACGACAGGTACGCGGTCGCCAGGAGCGACGGTAGGAAGTTGAATTTCTTAATGGTTACCGACTCGCTCGCGAGTTTCCAAGCCGGCATGACGATTTCGTCTCGCATGGGGTTGGATTAGCGGTTTTCGGGAACCAGGAGGGACTTGAACCAGCCGAAATATCCGGAAACGCTCTTCGTCCGGAAATCCGCGAGGCGGCTTTCCTTCACGTACGAGTCTTCGAGGACGTCGTAGAGGTACGAGGACGTGGGGAGGGTTTCGACGATCTGGGCCTTGCGCACTCCGCGGTCGATCGAATACGGAACGGCCGGACGGGTGAAAGTCAAAACTACCGCTTCGCGCTTGAGAATGGCGAGGATGCGTTCGCGTACGGCCCGGAGCCCGTCTTCGCCCAAGTCTTTCGACTTGAGTTCTTCGAGGAGGGTGTCGAGGTCGGGGTTCTTCACTTTGGAGAAGTTGAAACCGATTTCGGCCTGTCCGGAGTGGAAGAACGGGAAGACGTTGTATCCCATGAGACCGAGGTTCACTCCGGTGAGGAGGAGGTCGTAATCCTTCTTTCCGTCCTTCACGACGGTGTCGAAGTCGTCCGGGCTGATGGCGGTTTTTTCCACGGCGATGCCTACGGTTTCGAGCGAAGCGGCGATGGCGTCGGCCATTCCGGCGATTTCCGGCGCGACTTCGACGTACGAGAGCTTCAGCGTGAGGCGCTTTCCGTCTTTGCCGTAATATCCGGTATCCGAAAGGGAATCGTACTTCGCGCGGGCCTTGTTCAGTTCGGCGGTGATCAGGGCTCCGGAATTTTCTTCCTGCGCGGCGGCGAGCTTTTCCGCTCCGGCGAGTTCGGTCCGGCGGGCGTCGCGAGCGGCGGCGTCCTTGACGTATTCGATGGTGAGGGATTCGCGGTACGCCTTCTTTCCGGAGGCGTCCTTGAACGAAAGGGCGTAGACGTTCTTGCCTTCCTTCATGGTGCCGATCGCGATCTTGGCACGGTAGTAGAATTTGCCCGATTTGGGGACGAAGTTCTTGAGCGCGTAGTCGTTGACGAAGACTTCCGTGACCGAATCAGGAACCACGCCGGAAACGAGCACGTCGTCGCTGTCGCCGCCGACGTAGACCTTGCGGTTCGAAGGCGACTGGAAGTAGCGGTTGTACGCTACCGAGACGGTCTTTTTCGCGGCGTTGTCCTTAGCGGCCTTCTCGGCGTCGGAGACGAGTTCGGATTTTTTGAAGTACCCGAGCTTGGCGAGGAGTTCGTCGTAGTTCTTATTGTCCGGTTCGGGAACGATGGAATCGTCGGTGAAGAACGGGTTGGAAACCGGCTTTCCGGCGTTTTCGGCCTTCTCGGCGATTTTGGCGTTGCCCACGACCGAGAGGACGTAGCGGCGGAGTTCGTCCGGCATTTTGGACGCGTTGGCGAAAACGCCCACGAATTCCGGCAGGAGGAGGTTTAAGGTCGCGAAACGGGGTGAGTTCACCGACGGGAGCGTGCGGTTGGGATAGACGAGGTTGAGGGAATCCTTGGCGGCGACGAGCGATTCGGCATCCGGGAAGAAACGGAAGACGAATTTCGAAACGAAGTGTTCGGCCGAAGCGTTGGGATTGGTGGAAATCATGATCTTTTCTCCGGACTTTCCGGATTCCGGAGTGCTGTTTTCCAATACGAACGGCCCGGAATAGACGGCGTCGTTCTCTACCGAGAAATTGCCCGCGCGGACCTTGTCGGCCATCTTCGCGCTGATGATTGGGAGCGTGAAAACGTCCAAAAGGTCGACGTTGGGGTTCGCGGTCTTGAAGACGATGGCTTCCCCGTCGTCGTCCACGGTCGTTTTGGCGAGCGCGGCCTGGAGGGTCTTGTTCGAGTTGGTTTCGGCGTAGAGGCGGTAGGTGGCGAGGACGTCCTCCTTGGTGATGGGCGTTCCGTCGTTCCATTTCGGACCCGGCTTGAAGAAGCAGCGGATTTCCGAAAAATTGCGGCCGAGGTCGCAATTGGCGAGGTCGCCCTGCATGGTACGGGTTTCGATGTCGTACCGGAGGAGCGAACGGTAGAGGAAGCGGAGGATGAAGTCTTCGGCCGGATCCTTGCGGAACTGGATCGGGCTGACTCCCGGTGCCGATCCCACGAACCCTACGGAAATCGCCCCGCCTTTCTCCGGAACCGTTTTGGAATCCGAAAAGAGGTAGGACGTCACGAGGTGGAGGGTCGCCATGACGGCGAAGAACGCCGAAAGGAGGGCGAGGTATTTGCGGACGCTGGTGAAAGCCGACATATCTGAAAAAAGAAGGGCGCTTCTGGAGAGCGCCCGTATATTCTTACGCGAGGAAGAAGTGCGCTACCGCGAGTGCGGTGAAGAGCGCCGCGAGAACGATGGTGGCGGTGTGGAGGGTTTTCTCCGCGCCGCGCTTTT
Source organism: Patescibacteria group bacterium (assembly GCA_049301335.1). GTDB lineage: Bacteria > Patescibacteriota > Gracilibacteria > BD1-5 > UBA2023 > JANJWP01. The sequence continues at coordinate 853 of JBAQKV010000132.1, read as the reverse complement.
CGAACTTGCCGAAGTCGCCGTTCCCCGGAGCGAGGGAAAGGCCGGTGCCCTTGGATTGGACGGTTACCGCGGCGATGAGGAGGACGCTCGTTACGATGAGCGCGTAGAGTACGAAATTGGCCATGTGGATGGGAAGGGAAATGTAGCGATTATCTCTTGAAGAAAACGCCGTAGATTGTATTGAATACGGTGAAGATGACAACCGCAATTGCGAAATTGACGAACCCGCCGGTCGAGAACTGGATGCCCGAAATGTTCAGCGCGAGGATGATTCTTTCGAGAAGCGCGAGGATTGCGCCGTTGATGACGAGGAGGAAGAGTCCGAAGGTCATGATGACGAACGGGAACCCGAGGAGCTTGAGAATCGGGCGCACGAAGGCGTTGAGAAGCCCGAGCACGACGCCTCAGACGAGGTAGAGTTTCCATCCTCCGGTGGCGACCACTTCGGGGACGAAATAGGCGATCGCGAAGAGGATGAGGGCGTTCGCCGCGATGGAAAAGAACAGTCTCATGGTACGTTGGTAAGGGTTCGAAAGAGTTCTTGGGAGGATTTTATCCGGATTTTCGGAAAACGGTATTCCAGAAAACGCGTTTCGGCTTATACTGGGGCCAATAGTTTTCGAAAACCCATACGATGGTTCGGAAAAAAATACTCGCGACGCTCGGTCTCGCCCTGGCATTTTCGTTTTCGGCGGCTCCTTTGGCGTTGGCCGCAACGGGCAGTACTGCCGGCGGCGCCTCGGCTTCGTCTGCCGCCGTAGGGATGGCTTCCGACAATTTCACTTTCGAAACCAGTTCCGTCAGCCCGTCGAGTTTCAAATACGACCGCGGATCGAAAGGCAACATCCAGATG
>JBAQKV010000131.1:0-5224 GCA_049301335.1 Patescibacteria group bacterium | reverse complement strand
GACTGCACCCGGGTGGTAATGGGCGCGTCGCCGATGACGATGACGAGCTTCACGGTCGATAAGAAATCCTCGACGAGCACGCTCCTCATCCAAGGTTCGATCGCCGGTTGGGGAAATTATTCCTGAGACCTCACCCAGTGATGGAAATTAGGGACTTCCGTCGAAGCGATCTGACAACCGCTCATGTACGACGAAGGCGCGTATAGTAAGACGTTCTCAACGTCCGCCGTCATTGCCGGCTACGCGACGACGTGACCTCAAACGATGACGTTCAGATACTTCGCACAGAATGGCGGAACGGCTGAAAAACCCTTCCTGGTCTACAATCCCAATTCTTCGGATCAAAACCGCATCGCACAAACCTGTTCCGTATACACCGTCTGGGAAATCGGTCCCTAATTGAAAAACCCGGCCTATTCGGTCGGGTTTTTCAATTCTTCCAATATCCTTCGCTTCAAGCATTCCAATCCTTCCCCGCTGAATGCGGAAACGAATTCGGGATCCGGGAGGCCTTGGATGGTCTTGGGAGCGGATAGGGCATTTTCGGCGCCGCCGTCGGCCGTTTGCCGCTTCGACTTGAAATCCGACGTCACGAGGGACGAAAACCCCGTAGCGGCCGCCATTTTCAGCTCCATGACGCGTTCGCTCGGGCAGGCGTCGATCTTATTGAAAACGAACAGCCGTTTCTGCTTGGCGCCAATCTTTTCGAGCGTCTCGTCGACGATGGCCATCTTTTCGTAGACTTTGGGGTCGCCAGCGTCGACGACGTGGAGCAAAAGGTCGGATTCGATGGAGTCTTCGAGCGTCGAAGAGAACGCGGCGATGAGATCGGGCGGCAAATCGCGGATGAACCCGATGGTGTCGTTGACGAGGATTTCAGTTCCGCGAACATCACGGTTCCAGTCGACGTTCTCGAGTTTTTCGTAGTCGGTCTCCGGCGCGACGTACATCTTCCCTACCGACGTTCCGAGGGTGGCGAAGAGCTTGTCTTCGGCGAGGACGCCTTTATGCGTCAAAGCGTTCATGAGCGTCGACTTTCCGGCGTTGGTATACCCGACGATGCCCACCGTGGGAAATCCCACGCGCTTGCGGCGCTTGCGGTGTTCGGCGCGGGTTTTTTCGTAGGTCTTGAGCTTCTCGTGGATGAGTTCGGATTTTTCACGGAGATGGCGCTTCATGATTTCGGTATTCGTTTCGCCGAGGCCGCGCGCTCAGGACGCTCCGCCCTTCGATCCGCCTCACTGGCGGGAGAGTTCCATGCCCATTCCAAAAATGCGCGGACCCATGTGCTTGATGGAAGCGAGTTCGATCTGAAGCTTGGATTCCGGAGAATCGGCATGGAGCGCGAAAATTTTCAAAATGAGGTCGACCCGATCCCAGGCCTGCATCTTCGATTCCTTCTTGCGGAGTTCTTCGTTGACGTGGTAGATCTGCGCGGGCTTGAGGATGTTGCCGATAACGAGGAGTTCGGCGCCGAGTTCTTCGCCGAGGGCGACGAGCTCTTCGAGTTTCCCCGTGCCGACGTAGGTGGCGTAGTCCGGCGAATCGCGCTTCTGGACGCGTTTGACCACGGTGATTCCCCCGTAGGTCGAAACGAGGTTTTCCAGCTCGTCCATGCGGGCTTCGAGATCTTCTTTGGGGACTTCGCGCGGAGCGATGTCGACGATGACGGTTTTCATTGCGCCTAGGATATCGCGGTCGCGACAAAAAACAAGACCGCCGGAGCGGTCTCGTTTCGTCAGGTACTTCGTCCCGGCTCATGCCGATTCCGGAAATCGCCGGTCCGAAGTACCTGACGAAACGTTCCCAGAATGAACGGGGCCGCAGCGACTATAGGACTCTAGGAGCTAGGCCCGTTCAGGCTGAGCGCCCCAAAGTCTTACCCGAACGGATCCGGCGGGAGCGGGATTTCGCCTTCGGGCACCGGGGCGGAAGCGGGAGCGGAACCCCCTTCTTCGTCGCCTTCGGCGTTCTTGGCTTCCTTCGGGAGGTTCTTGGCGTTCTTGCAGTCCGGGTAGTTGGAACACGCGAGGAACGGTCCACGGCGCGAGCTCTTGACGGTCATGACGCCCTTTCCGCATTCCGAACACGCTTCCCCTCCGTATTTTTCTTGGAGGGCGACGAGTTTCGGATCCGGAATCTTGCCGATCCATTTCACTTCCGGGTAGAGGCTCGAAGCGAGGAACGGGCCGAAGCGGCTGTTCTTCACGACGATGGTCCCTCCTGCCGGACACGGCTTGCCTTCGTATTCTTCCTTGAGCGCGGCGAGACGTTCGGCTTCGCCCGGCTTCACGATGTTTTCGATGAACGAACACGCCGGGTAATTGGAACACCCGATGAAGCGTCCGGCCTTCGAGAACTTGTAGACGAGTTCGGATTTGCAATCGGGACATTCGCGCCCGACCTTTTCTTGGACCTTGCCCTTCTCTTCGGTGGCGGCGAGGAGGCGCGCCGAGAACCCCTTATAGAATTCGGTGAGCATTTCCTGCCATTCGAGTTCGCCTACGGAGACCTTGTCGAATTCGCTTTCGACCTTCGCGGTGAACTTGTAGTCCATCATTTCCGGGAAACGCTGTTCGAGGAAGTCGTTGACGGTGAACGCGATGTCGGTGGGCGCGAGCTTCTTTTCCACCTTTTCGACGTAGCCGCGTTCGACGATGGTCGAGATGGTCGGGGCGTAGGTCGACGGGCGGCCGATGCCTTCGGCTTCGAGCTTCTTGACGAGGGCGGCTTCCGTGTAGCGGGACGGCGGACGGGTGAAAGTCTGCGTTCCGGAGATTCCCTTAGCGGGAAGCACGCTGCCTTCGGCGACGTACGGGAGCGACGAGGAATCCTCGCTTTCTTCTTCGTCGGTACCTTCGACGTAGAGCTTCATGAACCCCGGGAAGCGGACGACTTCGCCCTTTGCGGCCCAAATCTGGGATTCGGCGGTGGTCGGAACGAAGTGGTAGGTCGTGGTTTCCACGAGCGCTTCCTTCATCTGCGAAGCGACGGTACGTTCCCAGATGAGGCGGTAGAGGCGGAGTTCCTGCGCGTCGAGACCGCAGTTTTCCGGAGTCTTGTCGATGTACGCGGGGCGGATCGCTTCGTGCGCTTCCTGGGCGTTGGCCTGCTTGGTCTTGTATTTGCGGCCTCCCGGAATCGAGTATTCGGTTCCGAAAGTGGCGTCGATATACGCCTTGGAAGCCTGGATGGCGAAGTCGGAAAGGTTGACCGAGTCCGTTCTCATGTAGGTGATGTGCCCGTTCTGGTAGAGCGATTGGGCGACGCTCATGGTCGCGCCTACGGACATGCCGAGCTTGCGGGACGCTTCCTGCTGAAGGGTGGACGTGGTGAACGGCGCTCCCGGAACGCGGGCGCCTTCCTTCTTTTCGGAGTGGTCGAGGCGGAAATTCGCGTTTACCGGAATTTCGATGCGGACGTTGCCCTTCTTATCCTTCTTTTCCTTGGCGTTGTCCAAATCGGCGCCGACGTCGGCGAGGAGGCCCATGGCTTCGTCGCGGTTCTTCGGCTGGAAGTTCTTACCGCCGATCTTGGCGAGTTCGATTTCGAATTCGGCGCCTTCGGCGGTCGTTACGAGCGCCTTGAGCTTCCATCCTTCTTCCGGAACGAAGGCTTTGATCTCGCGTTCGCGTTCGACGATGAGTTTCACTGCGACCGATTGTACGCGGCCGGCGGAAAGGCCCTGTTTGATCTTCGTCCAGAGCACCGGGGAAATCTGAAAACCTACGAGACGGTCGAGAACGCGGCGGGACTGCTGGGCGTTGACCAAGTCCATGTCGATGTGACGCGGGTTCTGCACCGCGTGTTCGATGGCGCCCTTGGTGATTTCGTGGAAGACGATGCGGGAGACTTCTTTCGAGTCGAGCCCGAGGGCTTCGCAAAGGTGCCATCCGATGGCTTCTCATTCGCGGTCCTCGTCCGTCGCTATCCATACCTTGTCGGCATCCTTTACGAGCTTTTTGAGTTCGGTGACGGTTTTTTTCTTCTCTTCGCTCACGACGTAGCTCGGCTTGAAGCCCCCGGCGATGTCGATGCCGAGGTTTTTCTTTTCGAGGTCGCGGATGTGGCCCATCGAAGCCTTGACCACGAAGTCTTTTCCGAGGTATTTTTCGATGGTCTTGCCCTTCGCGGGAGACTCGACGATGACGAGATTTTTCATAGGTTTTCCAGGTGGTTCGGGCGGCAGGGTATGGGCGGTGAGGCCGAAAGTCAAAAGTTTTTGTACCTTATTATGGAACCGGCTATACTCCGGACGAAAACTTATTAAAAATAAACCGTCAACGCATATGAAGAAAATTCTCGCCACGGGAATCGTCGCCACCGCCGTACTCTCGTCCTGTTCGATGCCGTGGTCGAAAGAAACCCCGTCCGACCTTCCGCCGCCCATCGCCCCCGCCGCCGTCCAAGGTCCGGCGGAAGGCTCGAACCTGAACGTCCCACAGCCGGCTCCGACGACGAACGGCAGCGGCGCGATCGAACCGGGAGTCCCGGTAATCGCGGGACCGGATACCGCCGCACCTGCCGCTACGGGCACGGGGAAACAAGCAACGCTCACCGGAGCCGCGGAAGACGCCGAAGTGAACGAGGCCGTCGGTGAAATCGACAAGCTTTTCGACGGCATCGCCGGAAGTTCCGGATCGACGAAGAAATAGTCCGGGGAATTTCGCGGATTTTTGACAGAAGGAAAAATAAGTGGTGCAATAAACCCGCATCGCTTATTTTTCTTTTTCCGCATATGGCATTCTCCAAGAAACGCCTCATCGCCGCCGTCCTCACCGGACTCACCGCTGTATCGCTCGCCGCTCCGGCATCGCTCGCGGACGACTACTCCTACGTCAATTCCGAACACCTCAACGTCCGCAGCCTCGATTCCGTCCGTGGAAAAATCGTCGCGACCGTCGACAAGGGATACCGCATGACCGTGCTCGAAACCGCATCCCGCGGATGGAAGCGCGTCCTCCTCGAAAACGGACAGGAAGGCTACGTGAACGGAAAGTACCTTTCCGACGTCGTCCCGAATTACGAAAAGGTCACTTCCACCGTTTATGCGGTAAAGGTCGCCCACGCGTACGTCCGCTCCGACGGACTCCAGAAGAAAATCGCCGTACTCGACTCCGGCGATAAGCTCGAAGCCGTTTCCGACCGCGTCTTCTTCGGACGCTGGGTACGCGTACGCGTCGCCGAAAGTTCCAACGCCGGCTACGTAGGCCGCGTAGGCTAC
>JBAQKV010000130.1:0-12072 GCA_049301335.1 Patescibacteria group bacterium | reverse complement strand
AGGTTTCCGCAAAGGCAACGTACCGAAAGAGGTCGTAGTGCGCGAACACGGAGAAGTCCGCATCACCGAACACGCGGTCAATTCCTACCTCGACAAGCAGTACCACAAGATTCTCGAAAAGACGGGCGCCCTTCCGGTCGCTCCGGGTACCGTCAAGAACATTAAGTCGGTAGAACCGCTCGAGATCGTCCTCGAACTCGAAATCCTTCCGGAAGCGAAGGTCGACGAAAAGAAGCTCGCCAAAATTTCCGTTCCGAAGACTTCGGTCGACGCGACCGACGCCGACGCCGAAAAGGCGTTCGCCGAAATCGAAAAGCGCTTCACCCACTTCCACGACGCCGGTTCGCACGGCGACGACGGCTTCGACGCTTCGAACCTCGTCATCGAAAAGGGCGACCGCGTCACCCTCGACACCCAGGGCTTCGACAAACAGGGCGGAAACGAAATCGTAGAAACCAAGGTCAAGGCCTTTCCGCTCGTCATCGGATCCGGACAATTCATCCCGGGCTTCGAAGACCAGCTCGTCGGACGCAAGGTGGGCGAAGTCGTCGAATTCGAAATTACCTTCCCGAAGGACTACCACGCCGACGCCTTCAAGAGCCGCAAGGTCTTCTTCGTCACCACCGTCTTCAAGCTCGAAAAGCCGCACGCTCCGGAATGGACCGAAGACTTCATCGAACGCCTCCGCGGAGTGAAGACCGACGTAGCCGGACTCAAGGCCATCCTTAAGAACGAAATCCTCGCCGAACGCGAACGCGAAGCCCGCATGAAGGACGAAGCCGCCCTCCTCGAAAAGCTTCAGGAAATCACCGAGCTCGAACTCGGCGGAGGACTCGTCGAACGCGAGATCGAAACCATCTGGCGCGAACAGAAGGGCAACATGGAAGCCCAGGGCTTCACCGCCAAGGACTACCTCGGCCACGTTGGCAAGGACGAGGCGACCTATAAGAAGGACGTTCTCGAACCGGAAGCCCGCCGCCGCCTTTCCGCCGAACTCATCCTCAAGGCGATCCGCGACATGAAGAAGGTCGAAGCTTCCGAAGAGGAAATCAAGATCGAAGTAAACTCCATCATTTCGGCATACTCTTCCGAACAGGTGAAGGAACGCCTCAAGGCCAAGCTCGTTCCGGGCGACACCTATTACGAAGATATCAAGAACCGCCTCGCCTACCGCAAGGTCGTCGACCTCTTCCTCAAGTAGTCGAACCGAAAAATGAAAACCGCCCCCGAATTCGGGGGCGGTTTTCATTCGGAGAACATAGAAAACAAACATTTGCGTTTTTCGTTTCCAAAAATATATTTCACGAGAAGTTACGAATTACTCAACAAACAAATACGAAAGGAAGTCAGCCATGAAGATCAAATCCGCCGTTTTCTCCGTTATCGCCTTCGTCGTCCTGTCGGTTTCCACCGCCTGGGCCGCCGAAACCCCGAAACCGGGAAAAACCAAGGAGGAAACCGCCCGGAACAAGGCGGTTCTCAAGTGCAAGACGGAGTATCCCGTCATCGTCGACGCGATGGTCTACGCGTACTCGGGGAAATCCGCCGGCGAAATCAAGGCGAAGCTGCGTGCCCGTTTTGAGAAAGACCGAGCGGAAGGCACGTACTACACGACGCTGAACGACCGTGACCCCTGGATCGAAAAAATGGGGGACGCCATATTCGCTCAGGGTCGTGAAATCAAGAAGGCGGATCCCGATTCGTCTCTCTACAGCGTACGGCAAGAACTTACCAGCCGTACCGATTCCTACGTCAAGACCTGTGCCGCGAACACGTACAAGGCGCTTCTCGACTAGGTCGGTCCGAATTTCCCACCCCTCCCTCGCGGAGGGGTTTTTATATGCCGCTTTCCTCAAGGAAACGGGAAGCGTCGGCGGAACGGAGGCTCAGGTCGTCGTCTTTGAAACGCACGGACGGAACGGACGGTTTTCCCGAAGCCTGCGAACGGACTTCCTTGCCCAGGCGAACCTCGAGGGATTTCATCGACTTGTGGAATTCGGCTACGGCGAAAGAAAGGACGTCGGACTGTTTTTTCTTGTCGGCGATGCCTTCGGCTGAAGAAACCGACCTTTCGAACGATTCGGAAACCGAACGGGCGTCTTTCATAAGCGCGATTCTGGACGCTTCGTCGAAAATCTCGGAGGCGACACGGGTTTCGAAATTGGCCGTCTTCCCTTTGACGGCTCATCGGACGTACGAGAGAAAACCCGGGGCCTTGATGTCGTAATCAAGGCGCAGAACGGGTTCGTAGGATTCTTCCAGCCTTTCGGGAGACATGGCGCGAGCGGTATCGGTATTGGGGATAAGGGTACGGAAATCCCTGGGAAATCAATACCGGAAAAACCTATTTCCGGATACCTAAAACGTTGTTTTTCGCGAAAAATCCGTATAATTCGCGCGTTTCCGGTACGAACCGGAGTTTTTTCTATCGACCGCACGCCGCGGCCGTCTTCCGTCCAAGCGCCGGAGGACGTTACCCCATCCAAGATGCACCCGATTCTCAAAGCCCTCTTCGGCGACCCGACGGAAAAGCGCCTCGCCCAATATTTCCGCGACCTCGAAGACGTGAAAAAGCACGAGGAACGTCTCGCCGGCGAACTCACCGACCTCGACGCCGTACAGGCCAAGACCCGCGAGTTCATGGCCCGTTTCGAAGGCCTCGATCATGAAAACCCGGAGGATTACGCGAAGATTAAGGACATCCTCGCCGAAATCCGCACCGAAGCCCTCGCCGTGCACCGCATCGCCTGCCGCGTCATCGCCGGCCGCGAATTCGAACTCGAAGACGGACGCAAGGTCACCTGGAACATGGTCCCCTACGACGTGCAGATCGTCGGTGCCATGGCACTGAACGACCGCTCCATCGCCGAAATGAAGACCGGCGAAGGAAAGACCCTCGTCGCGACCATCGCCGCGTATTTGAACGCCCTCGTCGGACTCCCGGTCCATGTCGTTACCGTCAACGATTACCTCGCCCGCCGCGACGCCATGGAAATGGGCATCATCTACGGCGCGCTCGGTCTCAAGACCGGCGTCATCGTGCACCACCAATCCCCGGACGTGAAGCGCGAAATGTACCGCTGCAACGTCGTGTACGCGACCAATAACGAACTCGGTTTCGACTACCTCCGCGACAATATGGTCGCCACCAAGGAACGCCGCGCCATGAGCCCGCTTTTCTACGCCATCGTCGACGAAGTGGACTCCATCCTCGTAGACGAAGCCCGCACTCCGCTCATCATCAGCGCGCCGGATTCGGAACCGACCAGCAAGTACGTGAAATTCGCGGCAATTGCCAAGCGTTTGAAAGAGCACGACCACTACAAGATCGACGAAAAGCAGAAGACCGCCACCCTCAACGAAGGCGGAATCCGCGAAATCGAAACGATGCTCGGTATCGAGAACATCTACGTTTCGGCCCATTATAACGACCTCCACCACGTAGAGAACGCCCTCAAGGCCAACGCCGTCTACAAGCGCGACGTCGACTACCTCGTCCGCGGCGAAGACGTGATGATCATCGACGAACACACCGGCCGCGTCCTTTCCGGCCGCCGCTATTCCGACGGCCTCCACCAAGCCATCGAAGCGAAGGAAAACGTCACCATCCAACAGGAATCCCGCACTCTCGCGTCGATCACCTTCCAGAACTATTTCCGCCTCTACAAGAAGCTCTCGGGAATGACGGGTACCGCCAAGACCGAAGAAGAAGAATTCTACAAGATTTACGGCCTCGAGGTCGTCTGCGTGCCGACTAACCGACCGCTTCTCCGCCAAGACAAGCCGGACCTTCTTTTCAAGAACGAAAAGGGTAAGTACGACTACGTCGTGAAGCTCATCGGCGCCCTCCACGAAAAAGGGCAGCCGATTCTCGTGGGAACCGTCTCGGTAGCCAAGTCGGAATACCTCTCTTCCCTTCTCGTCGCCGCCGGAATCCCGCACGAAGTCCTCAATGCCAAACAGGACGAACGCGAAGCCGAAATCGTCGGGCTCGCCGGACGCTTGGGTGCGGTCACCATCGCCACCAACATGGCGGGCCGCGGTACCGACATCAAGATCGCGCCGGAAGTAGCCGCCCTCACGGGTGCCGTTCAGATCGGCGAACAGACCTACGACCTCGGGGGCCTCTACGTCATCGGTACGGAAAAACACGAAACCCGCCGCATCGACAACCAGCTCCGCGGACGTTCCGGCCGCCAAGGCGACCCGGGACTCTCCCAGTTCATGGTTTCGCCGCAGGACGACATCATGCGCATCTTCGGAGGCGACCGCATCTTCTCGCTCTTCAACTCGCCGCTCTTCGCCTCCATCCCGGACGACGAACCGCTCGCCGAATCGGGAACGCTCACCAAGCGCATCACCAGCGTCCAGAAACAGGTCGAAGGCCGCAACTTCGACGTCCGCAAGCACATCCTCGAATACGACGACGTCCTCAACCACCACCGTCTCGTCATCTACGGTCGCCGCAACCGCATCCTCTCGCAGGAAAGCGTGCACGACGAAGTGGTGAAATCCTTCGCCGACCTCGCGGAACGCCTCGTGGAAAACGCCAAGGACGACGCGGACGACGTCGACGGGAAGGCGCTCGTTTCGGCATGTAACGAATATGCCGGACGCGCCGTACTCTCCGAAGACGACCTCGTTTCCGAAGACCAGGCGGTTCTCGCGGACATCGTGAAAAACGCCTTCCTCAAGGCCCTTGAAGCGAAAATGGTCGAGCTTCCGGCCGAATTCGCCGACTACGAAAAGCGCCTCATGCTCCAGTCGATCGACGAACTCTGGATGCGCCACATCGACGAAATGGCCCACCTCCGCGAAGAAGTCGCGTTCGAAGGATACGCGCAGAAGCAGCCGCTCGTCGTCTACAAGGAAAAAGCCTACGACAAGTTCGTGACCCTCGTCGAGGAGATCGGACGCAAAGTCACCAAGGGGCTCCTTACCGCCACCAACGTCGCCGCGCCGGTCGAACAGATCGAAATCGACGAAGCCAAGCTCGAAGAAGTGCTCGAAGGCCTTTCCGCAGGAAACGCCGAAAGCCTCATGAACCTCCTTTCCGACGAAGCCGTCTTCAAGGCTGCCCTCGGAGCCCAGCCGGGCGACGACGAAGGCGTGCGCGTCATCCGCGTAAACGAAGAAGCAAAGGCCGCCGCACCCAAGAGCGAAGCCCCGGTGCCTAAAGTTGGCCGCAACGATCCGTGTCCTTGCGGCAGCGGAAAGAAATACAAGAGCTGCCACGGAAAATAGCCTCCTTCCGGCAAACCCTACCTTCTAGCGGATTTCCATGATCCCCGAACCGACCGACAACCCCGAAGTACGCACTCCCCACTCGAACGAAGAACCCTTCCGCATCAAGGAGGCCATCGCGTTTTTTCGCGACTTGGCAATCATTTTGGTGGTAGTGATGTTCGTCCGAACCTACGTCGCCTCCCCTTTCCGCATCAGCGGAAACTCGATGGAAGAGAATTACCACGACCAGGAATTCATCCTCGTCGACAAGTTCTCCTACGCCGATTTCGGGGTTGAGAAGGTCGGCGACCCCCAGCGCGGCGACGTCGTCATCCTCCGTCCGCACGCCAATAACGGAAAGGAATATTACATCAAGCGCGTCATCGGCATCCCGGGCGACGTCATCGAATTCAAGGACGGCGAAGTCTTTTTGAAAACCAAAGACATGCCGGAAGCCGTGAAGCTGAACGAAAAGTACCTCTCCGCATTCAACAAGGGCCGAACGTTCCTCCCGAACGACGTCCGCAATCCCAAATTCGAAGTGCCGGAAGGCGAATACTTCGTCATGGGCGACAACCGCAACAATTCCTCCGACTCCCGCTCGTGTTTCCGCTCTTGCGTTACCGGCGACGTAGGGCACTATCTCAAGCGTTCCGACATCGTCGGAAAGGTCTTCCTCGACATCGGCTACTTCAAAATTTTCGACGCGTTCGAAATGGTGCCGTTCCAATTCCAAATCGCCAAGAACGTCGGCTGGGTAATCAAGCCGCGCCTTCTCGATACCCCGCGCATCTGGAATTACGAAGAACTCGGAGCGCAAAAATAATCCGAAAGAAGCATGATTTCCCTCTTCATACTCAGTGGGAAAGACCGCGCGGAACTCGCGAAGATCATCGCCCCGTACGTCTCGCACGAACGGTTCGAAGGCCTGAAGAAACACCGCCACCACGTCTTTTTCAACCGACACGAACATCTCATCCATACGGCTTCGCTCTGCTACCGTATGGCGAAATTCGCGAACGCCGACGTGGAAACCTGCGTTCTCGCGGGACTCCTGCACGACTTTCACGAAACCCGCGTCAAAGGATACGAACACGGTCTCGAATCCGCGGGTAACGCCATCTCCGTAGGACTCGCCAACGAACACGCGATCGACATCATCCGCGCACACATGTTCCCTCTCGGATTCGGAAAAGTGAAAGTACCGAAGACCCGCGAATACGCGGTATTGAAGGTCGCGGATTCCCTTGCCGCGACGGTAGAAGTCGCCTACGGGTTCTTCCATTCCGTCGTCGTCATGTCCGCAAACCACTCCCGCGTACGTTTCGCGGAGACCCGCGACATGTACGTCCGCATCGCCGCCGAACTCGAACGGTCGGCGGAACAGGCGAAGGAAACGCTCGCCCGCTCCATCGAAACCGCGAAGATCGTCGTGGAAACGGCCATCAACCCTCCGAAAACCCGCGAAATCTAAACACCGGATGTTCCATCTCGTCGACAAGCCCATTGGCGTATCGAGCTTTTCCGCCGCAGCGCGTACGCGCCGGGCCCTGAAAGCCGGAAAAGCCGGACATACCGGTACCCTCGACCCGCTCGCCAGCGGGCTTTTGATCATCGCCACCAACGGTTCGACCAAGCTCATTCCCTATTTCGAGGGCGATCGGAAAACCTACCGGTTCACGGTGGATTTTTCCAAGACTTCGGAATCCCTCGACCTCGGCACGGAAACGGCGGATATCGACGCAGCCGAACTCGAGGCTGCGAAGAAGCAAATGTCGGATGGGGGATTGGAAAAGGCTTTGGACAAATTCAGAGGGAAAATCCGCCAAGTTCCGCCGAAATACAGCGCGCTCCGCATCGACGGGAAGCGCGCCTACCGTCTCGCCCGATGAGGCAAGGACTTCGAAATCCCCGAACGCGACGCCGAAATCTTTTCGCTCGAGCTCGTTTCTTTCGACTTCCCTTCCGCCACGTTCACGGCCGAAGTTTCGGCTGGTACGTACGTCCGCTCCCTCGCTCGGGACGTCTGAGCCGAATTCTGAGCCTGAGCGGTGGTGACCGAACTCCGCCGCACCGCCATCGGAAACCTGTCGGTCGAACGCGCCGTCGCCCCGCCCGACGCTACGCCGGATAATGCCGTCGACCCGGCCGAACTCCTTCCCGATCTTGCCGTAATCCAACCGTCAGACGACGTGGTGGCGATGCTGCGCGCGGGCATTTCGCAACCCTGCCCTCCTTCGGTGGAAGAAGGCCGCCACGCGCTCGTAAGAAACTCCGAAGACTACGTTTCGTTATGCGTAAGCCAAAATAGCATGCTCACCCCCCTGCGGAACGCTATAGGGTGATAAACTTGACATTTATGGGGCTCGCGGATATATTCGCGAAGTTCCGGTCATGACCAAGTCGGAGCTCAACAGAAAAAGGAGGTCTTCATCAATGCCAAAACAAAAACCAACCGCGTCCCAACAGATGCAAACGCCTGAAGAAATCGCGATGAAACGCGTTCGGCAACAGAACGCGCAACGCCGGCAACACCAACGCGAAGTCCAAAGTCGCGACAGGTTCGTGCAGGACTTGGCCCAGTTCGTCGAATGCTCTCCGGGCGACATACCCGCTTACGCGAAACGTCACAACATTCCGCTGTATCAGGGATAACCCCGCAAGGGAGAACGAATCCGCAACTCACGAGGTTGCGGATTTTCATTTTCGGACTCCGGCTTGACGGAATGCCCATCGTGCGTATAGACAGTACGTTGACTAACGCGAAAACCATGCTGAGAACCGTTTCTGAAAACGGGAGGACGACGTTCTCGTGCGTTCCGAGACCGGCCCGTACGGTCGGAAAAGACCCGAACGAACGTTTGAAACTCATCCGAGAAAGGGTGGGATCCATCGTCCAGACCTACTGCGACTTCCTCGACGGGGACGTCTTTCTTCCCAATCCCGCGAAACATACCGACTCCGTCGACGTGATCGAGATTTCATCGCCCGAGAGCATTGGATGGTCGTACGCGACGCAGGAGAACGCGGTTTCCTTTTACGACCGCAAGCCTACCGAAACGGACAGCGGACATCGCGACGCGGTAATCCTCCTTTCGGAAAAGCCGCTCAGGAGGGACGTGGGAATTTTTCTCGCCCCCGCCGATTGCGCCATCGTCGGCCTTTCGCACCGCGACCCGTCCGTAGACTTCGCCGCGCTCATCCATTCCGGTTGGAAAGGAACGGCCAAGGACATCGTCGGACAGACCGTCGACCGCGTAAAAGCCATCTTCGGAAACTCCGTCACCGACGACCTCGAAGCGTTCATCTCCCCTTTCGCGAAGTCGTGCTGCTACGAATTCGGGCTCGATACGTTTTCTGGGGCGTTCATGGAAGGCCGGGTGCCCGAAACGAACGGACTCAACACCCTCACCTACCCGCTCTGGTACAAGCTTGGTACGCCGCCGAATTTCGGGCTCCAGGGACGGAATGGGAAAACGTTCCTGGACTCGGGCGCGCTCATCCACCAGACGCTCGAAAAATCCGGCATCCCCGACGAACGCACGAAAGACCTCTCGATCTGCACCGTCTGCGAAGGCCACGAGAAAGGGTATTCGAGTTCGCGAAAAGATCCCGAAGCGAGGTTCGGGGTGTTCATAGGGCTGAAAGCGAGAACGTAATCCCCCACCAAAATCCCCCGCTTCCGCGGGGGATTTTCTTTTTCGAAAAACTTACGCCTTCTTCACCTTCACGGTCACGCTACCGGCTTCGGTATCGGCGGTATTGGTGACGTCCGGGTTCGGCAGGTCGGCCACGAGGTCGGCGAGCGTTTCGGATTCGAGGTAATCGGAATGCGCGGCGAGCACCGGTGCGACGCCTTCGCCGGAGAGCGAAAGGCGGATGCGGTCCGATACGGCGTATCCGGCTTCCTTGCGGGAATCTTGGATGACGCGCACGAGGTCGCGGGCGACGCCTTCGACGCGGAGGGAATCGGTAACCACGGTATCGAGGGCGACGACGGTCCCGTATCCGCCTTCGACCGCGAGGCCGGTGACGTCGAGCGGTTCGTAGGCCACTTCGAATTCGTCCGGTTCGAGAACGAATTCCCCTACCCCGATGCGGCCGCCTTCGAGTTCTTCGAAGATGCCGGACTTGGCGGCAAGGATGACCGCCTGCACGTCTTTGCCGAATTTCGGACCGATGAGACGGGCGTTCGGCCTTACGACCTTGCGGGCGATTTTGGCCATGTCTTCGAATACGACCTCCTTCACGTTGAGTTCCTCCCTCAGGATATCGAGGTAGTACGGCTCGAGGTTTTCGCCGATGATGAGGCGGGAGAGCGGCTGGCGCACGCGGATCTTCGCCTTGGAACGTACGGCGAGGCCGAGGGCGACCAAATCCTTGGCCTTCTTCATGTCGGCGAGGAGGTGCTGCGAAACCATGCAGCGCTCGAACGTGGGGAACATTTCGAGATGGACGGATTCTTTGCCCGTAAGCGTTTTGAAGACGTGTTCGCTGATGAACGGCGCGAAGGGAGCCAAGACCTTCGAAACGTCTACCAAGACGCGGAAAAGGGTGTCGTAGGCGTTCTTCTTATCGTCGGTCATGCCGTTGTCCCAGAAACGGCGGCGCGAACGGCGGACGTACCAGTTGGTAAGGTCGTCGAGAAAGTCCACGATGGCACGGGCGCCCTTCTGGAGGTCGTAGGTTTCGAACGCGTCGGAGACCTTGGCCACGAGGGTCTGGAGTTCGCCAAGAATGAACTTGTCGAGCGGGTTGGAAAGCACGCGGACCGGGAGTTCGGCGATTTCGCAATTGTGGAGACCGCGGACTCCACGGAACGCTTCTTCGTGCCCGAGGGCGCGGAGGTAGCGGTTGAGCGCGCGGAAGTTTCCGCCGTGCGCGACGACGAGGATCTTCTTTCCAGCGTAGCGTTCGACGAGGTCGGCGTGCCAGCGCTCGAGACGTTCGCAGAATTCCGCTTCGGTTTCGGCGGATTCGTCAGTCGCCCAGATTTTGGACGAGTGGCGGGTTTCGATGCGTTCGCCCGTGCGCTGGAAGTGCTCTTCGACGATGTCGACGTGCTTCATGCCGGTGTATTTTCCGCTCTTGCGCTCGACGATGGCGTCGTCGTAGACGATTTCTTCGTGCGGGTACCCGACTTCTTCGGCGATTATAGAGGCGGTCTGCGCGGCGCGTTCGAGCGGTGAGGCGACGATGACGTCGAATTCGGCACCGCGGGCGCGGAGTTCTTCCCCGGCGCGGATGGCCTGTCCGAGCCCGTTCGCATTGAGCGGCGAGTTTTCGAAACCGTCCGAAAGGCGGCCGTTGAGGTTCGCGTCGGTTTCTCCGTGGCGGACGTAGGTGATTTCGGTGGTATCCGGAACGTAGCCGTCGATGTTCGCGTAGGTCGTAAAGAACGAGAGCGAGTTCCAGAGCGGAAGGATGACCTTCTTCACGGTTTCTTCGACCCCCGCCTCCGAGAAGCGGAGTTCTTCGGCGCGGACGGCCGGAGAGTTCATGAGGAAGAAGCGCACCGCGTCGGCTCCGTGCTTTTCCAAGAGGAGCATCGGATCCGGGTAGTTGCTGAGGGATTTCGACATCTTCTTGCCGTCTTCGGCGAGGATGATGCCGTTGACGATGACGTTCTTAAACGGTTCGTGGCCGTAGAGAGCCGCCGAGAGGACGACGAGGGTGTAGAACCATCCGCGGGTCTGGTCGAGACCTTCGCAGATGAAATCCGCCGGGAAGGCGCTTTCGAAACGGTCCTTGTTTTCAAACGGGTAGTGCTTCTGCGCGTACGGCATCGAACCCGATTCGAACCAGCAGTCCAGGACTTCCGGGATGCGGGTGAAGGTCTTTCCGTCCTTCTTGATGGTGATCTTGTCAACGAAGTGCTTATGGATGTCGACGGCCTTGCCGGTATCGGCGAAGACGTATTCGCCGTCCTTTTCGAGGATCTGGCCTTCGGAGAGGTCGGCGAGTTCCTTTACGGAACCGATGACGATCACTTCGCCGTCCTCGGATTTCCAAACCGGAATCGCGGAACCCCAGTAGCGGTTGCGGGAAATGTTCCAGTCGCGGGCGCCTTCGAGCCATTTTCCGAAACGTCCGTCCTTGATGTGTTCGGGAGTCCAGTTGATGGAAGCGTTGGACGAAAGCATGTCCGCCTTGATCTTTTCGACCGAAACGTACCAAGCAGAAACCGCGCGGTAGATGAGCGGGGTCTTGCAGCGGTAGCAGTGCGGGTAGGAGTGGTCGATCGAACCGATGTGGACGAGCGCTTTGGTATCCTTGAGATACTTGATGACGGTCTCGTTGAAATCGAAGACGTATTCGCCTTCGCCGAAACCGAGGCCTTCGACGTTGCCGGTGGCATTGATGTGAGAGAAGAACCCAAGGCCTTCTTTTTGTCCGATCTGGAAGTCGTCTTCGCCGTACGCCGGAGCGATGTGGACGACGCCGGTACCGGATTCGGTGGTGACGTGGTGGCCCGAGACGACGTGGTAGACGTTTCGGCCGAGTTCCTGTCCCTTGGGAAGTTCGCCAAGTTCGGACTTGTGGGTGGGTTCGTTGAAAAGCGGTTCGTATTCGAGACCGACGATGCACGAGCCCGGGTATTCGCGAACGAGGGTATAGTCTTCCGGATTCTTGTAGTAGGTCGCGACTCGGTCCTTGGCGAGGACGTAGGTATCGCCCGAGGCATGGTCGCGGATTTCGGCATAAACGATGTCGGTACCTACAGCGAGGCCCAAGTTGGCCGGAAGCGTCCACGGGGTGGTCGTCCACGCGAGCACGTATTTGGAAGCGGAATCCTTCACCTTGAACTTCACGGTGACGGCCTTGTCCTGCTTGTCTTCGTAGCCC
>JBAQKV010000129.1:0-10749 GCA_049301335.1 Patescibacteria group bacterium | reverse complement strand
TCTCGGTACCGGCGGCCTCACCCGCGAACGCGCTTCCTTCGAAGTCCGCGACGTCCACCCGACCCAATACGGCCGCATCTGCCCGATCGCGACTCCGGAAGGACCGAACATCGGTCTCGTACTCCACCTCGCGTCTTTCGCCCGCGTAGACCGTTACGGTTTCATCGCTACCCCGTTCCGCAACGTCATCCACGTCGTCGCCAACGACGGCAAGGCCGCGATCAACCGCATCACCCTTTCCGCCCTCCACGACGCCAAGGGCAACGTCCTCGTAGAAGACAAGACCCTCATCACTCCGGAAATCGCGAAGAAGCTCGCGGAGAAATACGATTCCAAGGACATCGAAATCCGCGGATTCCTCACCAACGACTACGAATACTTCGACGCGTACCAGGAACGCGGACTCGTCATCGCGGAAGCCAATTCCCCGTTCGACGAATTCGGCAACTTCGCCGAAACCCGCATCTCGGCACGTAAGAACTCCGAAGCGACCATCGAATACGTCCGCGAAGTCACCCACGTCGACGTATCCCCGAAGCAGGTCATGTCCGAATCCACCTCGCTCGTCCCGTTCCTCGAACACGACGACGCGACCCGTGCGGAAATGGGTACGAACATGATGCGCCAGGCGGTACCGCTCGTGAAGGCGGAATCCCCGGTCGTAGGTACCGGTACCGAACGCATGATCGGCGAAGGCTCCGGCTACGCGGTCAAGGCGGAAGAAGACGGCGAAATCATCGGCGTCGACGCGAAGCACATCTCCGTACTCTACAAGTCCGGCAAGAAGGCGCTTTACGAACTCCGTACGTTCGAACGCAGCAACCACGACATGATCATCCACCAGAAGCCGCTCGTTTCGACCGGTGAAAAGGTGTTCGAAGGCGACATCCTCGCCGACGGACAGTCCATCGACAACGGCGAACTCGCTCTCGGCCGCAACCTCCTCGTAGCGTACATGCCTTGGGGCGGGTACAACTTCGAAGACGCGATCGTCATCAGCTCCCGCATCATGCAGGACGACTACTTCACGTCCGTCCACATCAACGAATACGTGATGGACGTCCGCGAAACCAAGCTCGGCCCGGAACAGACCACCAACGACATCCCGAACGTATCGTCGTCCAAGCTCAAGGACCTCGACGCCGACGGTATCGTCCGCATCGGCGCCCACGTGAACGGTTCCGACATCCTCGTCGGTAAGGTCACCCCGAAGGGAGAAATCGAACTCTCTCCGGAAGAACGCCTCCTCCGCGCCATCTTCGGCGACAAGTCGAAGGACGTGAAGGACTCGTCCCTCGTCATGCCGGCAGGTTCCGGCGGCAAGGTCATCGGCGTGCACGTACTCCGTCGCGAAGAAGGCGACAACCTCCCGACCGGCGTATTCATGCAGGTCAAGGTCTACGTTGCCCAGACCCGCAAGATCGAAGTCGGCGACAAGATGGCCGGACGCCACGGAAACAAGGGTATCGTATCCCGCATTTCCCCGATGGAAGACATGCCGTTCCTCGAAGACGGAACCCCGGTCGACATCATCCTCAATCCGCTCGGCGTAATCTCGCGTATGAACATCGGGCAGATTCTCGAATCCCACATGGGTATCGCGGCTCAGCGCATGGGAATCAAGGTCGCTACCCCGATCCTCAACGGAATCCCGGTAGAAAAGATCGGCGACCTCATGGAACTCTCGGGACTCCCGCGCGACGGCAAGGTCCAGCTCTTCGACGGACGCACCGGCGACAAGTTCAAGGAAAAGACCATGGTCGGCGTGAAGTACATGCTCAAACTCCACCACCTCGTCGAAGACAAGATCCACGCGCGCTCGGTCGGACCGTACTCCATGGTCACCCAGCAGCCGCTCGGCGGTAAGGCACAGAACGGTGGCCAGCGTCTCGGAGAAATGGAAGTATGGGCTCTCGAAGGATACGGCGCAGCCAACATCCTCCAGGAAATGCTCACCATCAAGTCCGACGACATCAACGGTCGCGCGCAGTCCTACGAAGCCATCGTCAAGGGCAAGCGCATCAAGCGTCCGAACATGCCGGAATCGTTCAACGTCCTCCTGCGTGAACTCCAGGCCCTCAACCTCAAGATCGACCTCCTCGAAAAGGACGCCCTCGAACAGGAAGAGACCGAACAGCTCGAACGCTACTCCGAAATCGAAAAGCTCGAAGGACAGTACGACGTCGAATTCGATCTCCCGGTCGAAGAAGGCAAGTCAGAACAGGAAGGCTCCGAACCCAAGGAGCGGACCGAAGAAGAGGAAGCGTAATTCCCTTCCCCTTTCCCTTCCCGTTCCCTAATCTCCCAACATACCATGTTCCCGGACAAGAACCTCGACACCTTCCTCTCGGACAAAATCACCGACTACTCCCAGATCGGCAAATACGCGGGGAAGCGCGACATCACGACCGGAAAAACCCTCGACAACCTCGCCGGTATTTCCATCGGACTCGCATCCAAAGAAGAAGTACGCGCCCTCTCCTACGGAGAAGTGCTCATTTCGGAAACCATCAACTACCGTACCCAGCGCCCGGAACGCGGAGGCCTGTTCTGCGAACAGATCTTCGGTCCGCGCAAGAACTACGAATGCGCGTGTGGAAAATACAAGCGCATCCGCTACAAGGGCGTCGTCTGCGAACGCTGCGGAGTCGAAGTCACCACTTCGCAGGTCCGCCGCCAGCGCACCGGCCACATCGAGCTCGCCGCTCCGGTAGTCCACATCTGGTACCTCAAGTCCGTTCCGTCCCGCATCGGTCTCCTCCTCGACATTTCCATTAAGAAACTCGAGCAGGTCATCTACTTCGCTTCCTACATCGTCACCGACGTGTTCGAAGAAAAGCGCGAACAGGCGGTATCCGACCTCGAAAACGCCTACAAGTCGTCCAAGGTCGAACTCCAGAAGAAAATCCAGGGCCAGCTTTCCGAAGCCAACCTCCAGGTAGAAGAAAAGAAGCTCGCCAAGAAGGCCTACGCCGAACTCGAGTCCGCGCTCGTCCACCAGATCGACGCGCTCGACGAAGAATACGCCCGCCTCAAGGACCTTCTTAAGAACCTCAAGGTTTCCACCGTCATCGGCGAACTCGACTACCGCGTCCTCTACGACAAATTCCCCCACGTATTCAAGGGCGGAACCGGTGCCGAACACGTTAAGACGCTCCTCGAGCGCATCGACGTGCGCAAGTTCATCGCCGACAACCAGACCGAACTCAAGACCGCTCCGAAGTCGAAGCAGAAGAAGATCCTCCAGAAACTCAAGCTCGCCTCTTCGCTCTTCAAGTCCAACCAGCGTCCGGAACACTTCATCCTCGAAGCGCTCCAGATCCTTCCGCCGGACCTCCGCCCGATGATTCAGCTCGACGGCGGACGCTTCGCTTCCTCCGACTTGAACGACCTCTACCGCCGCGTCATCAACCGAAACAACCGTCTGCGCAAGCTCATGGAACTCGGCGCGCCGGAAGTCATCCTCAAGAACGAAAAGCGCATGCTCCAGGAAGCGGTCGACATGCTCCTCAACGGAGACGTCCGTTCCAACCGCCCGGGTTACACCACCGCTACTAAGAAGAAGCTCAAGTCCCTCGCCGACATCCTCAAGGGGAAGCAGGGCCGCTTCCGCCAGAACCTCCTCGGCAAGCGCGTCGACTACTCCGGACGTTCCGTCATCGTAGTAGGCCCGACCCTCAAGATGAACGAATGCGGACTCCCGAAGGCCATGGCCCTCGTCCTCTTCCGCCCGTTCGTCATCGGACGCCTCATCGAAAAGGAAATGGCGTACAACGTGAAGCACGCCGAAAAGATCATCGAAGAAAAAGGAAAGGAAGTTTGGGACGCCCTCGACGAAGTGATCGAAGGAAAGCACGTTCTCCTGAACCGCGCTCCGACGCTCCACCGTCTCGGTATCCAGGCTTTCCGCCCGGTCCTCATCGAAGGAAAGGCCATCCAGCTCCACCCGCTCTGCTGTACCGCGTTCAATGCGGACTTCGACGGCGACCAGATGGCGGTGCACCTCCCCCTCACCTCCGAAGCGCAGGAAGAAGCGGCCGAACTCATGGTCACTTCCAAGAACATGCTCAATCCGTCCAACGGCGAACCTATCGTCGCTCCGGCACAGGACATGATTCTCGGCTGCTACTACCTCACCAAGATCAATCCGGGTGAGGCCAAGTACTCCTACGTCGACGGACACGACGCTACCAACGCGTACGACAACGGCGTAATCACCCTCCAGGATCCGATCAAGATCCGCATGGACGGCAAGCTCGTCGACACCACCTACGGACGCTACCTCTTCAACGACATCGTTCCGGCCGAACTCGGATATGTGAACGAAACCCTCAAGAAGAGCGCGACCAAGAAGCTCCTCGCCCGCTCCTTCGACCTCCTCGGTTCCGAAAAGACCGCGTTCTTCGCGGACCGCATCAAGAACATGGGGTACAAGTACGCTACCATCTCCGGCCTCTCGGTTTCGAAGGACGACATGGTTTCCCCGGACAACAAGGAAGAGCTCGTAAAGGGCGGTGAAGAAAAGATCAAGGCTATCCAGAAGGCCTTCTGGCACGGATACCTCACCGAACGCGAACGTTACGAACAGTCCATCAAGGTATGGTCGTCCGTAAAGGGCAAGATCGAAGACGAAATGAAGCAGTACTACACGACGTCCAACCCGATCTTCAACATGATCGACTCCGGCGCTCGTGGTAACTGGGGCAACGTTACCCAGCTCTGCGGAATGAAGGGTCTCGTAGCCTCCCCGTCCGGCAAGATCATCGAACTTCCGATCAAGGCGAACTACAAGGAAGGCCTCTCGGTTCTCGAATACTTCATCAACACCCACTCGGGACGCAAGGGTAAGGCCGACACGGCTCTTAAGACCGCACAGTCCGGGTATCTCACCCGCCGTCTCGTCGACGCCGCGCAGAACGTCCTCGTCCGCGAGCACGACTGCGGAACCCACCACTACGAAGACATCTACCGCGAGACCTCCAAGTCCGTGTTCCGCGAATCGTTCGAAGACCGCGTCTTCGGAAAATTCCTCGCACGCGACGTGGTCGAAGGCAAGACCGTCATCGTCGAAGGCGGAACCCTCATCACCAAGGACGTCCTCAAGGCGATTCTCGACTCGAAGGCCGAATTCGTATCGGTACGCTCCATCCTCACCTGTGAAACCGAGGAAGGCGTCTGCCAGAAGTGTTACGGTCTCGACCTCGGTCAGAACGCCATCGCCGAACTCGGAACCCCGGTCGGTATCATCGCGGCGCAGTCCATCGGTGAACCGGGTACCCAGCTCACGATGCGTACGTTCCACTCCGGTGGCGTCGTCAAGGAAGGCGGGGACATCACCCAGGGTCTCACCCGCGTCGAAGAACTCTTCGAAGCGCGCAATCCGAAGTACGAAGCGACCATCGCCGAAATCGTCGGCGAGATCAGCATGATCCGCTACGAAGGCAAGAACGGTATCATCACCCTCCAGGCCGACGACATCGAATCGATGGAGTACTACCTTCCGGACGACACCTACAAGGTGGCCGTCAAGAAGGGCGACAAGGTCAACGAGAAGCAGATCCTCGCCAAGTCCAAGGAAACCAAGGGCAAGATCAACGCCGTGAAGGACGGTATCGTAGACCGCGTAGACGGTCAGGTCATCGTCATCCGCGACGAAGCTCCCCGTTCCATCGACTACGTGATCGAAGCCGGTAAGAACCTCCTCGTCAAGGAAGGTTCCCGCGTGAAGATCGGTCAGAAAATCACCGAAGGGCACGTCAACATCCAGCGTCTCATGGAGCTCGCGGATGCCGTCGTCACCCAGCTCTACATCGTCAACGACATCAAGGAAATCTACTCTTCCCAGGGTCAGACGGTCAACTCGAAGCACATCGAACTCATCGTTCGCCAGATGTTCTCGAAGGTGAAGATCACCAACGCCGGCGACTCGTCGTTCTTCCCGGGCGATATCGTCGACATCATCAAGTTCAAGAAGGAAAACCGCGTACTCGCCGCATCCGGCGACCGCGAAGCGATCGGTACCCGCCTCCTCCTCGGTCTCACGAAGATTTCCCTCTTCACCGAATCGTGGCTCTCGGCGGCGTCCTTCCAGGAAACCGTTCGCGTACTCGTCGACGCGTCGACCGCCAAGAAGATCGACAAACTCGACGGACTTAAGGAAAACGTCATCATCGGACGTCTCATTCCGACCCTCCAATACTTCGAAAACAACCGCGACGTCGGGGAATACTTCGGAGGAGAAGGCGAAGAAGAAGCGTTCGGCGAATTCGAATCGCCCTACTCCCGCGCCAAGCGCGAAGAGCTCCAGGCCGAATACGAACGCATGATGGCCGCGTAATCCGCAAGACGCACGAAAAATCCCCCAGGATCGCCCTGGGGGATTTTTCTATGGTGGCGACATCTGAGGTTTGGCGGTTCCTACTCGAAATCCGCTTCCCGGTTCCGTTTCTCCAAAACCGTTCTCACGTACAAGCCTTGCACCTGAAGGCGCGCCCATTCGGTCTTCCGAAGGAATTTGAGGCTCGATTCCTTCGTAGGATTGCTCTTGAAGCAGTTGACGCGGATCATTTCGCTCAACTTGAGAAAACCGTATTCCTCGATGAGGAAATCCATAATCATGGAGAGCGTGACGCCGTGGAGGATTTCGTCGTTTCGGTTGTTTTGGGAATTTTGCATATCGAAAATGGAATGGGGCGGAGCGCCGGCTTTGCGGATACGCGTCCGAATATACGTGAACGCCGCCCGAAAACAAAGCCGAGTATCCGCGAACGTTCTAAACAAAGGATTTCAAGCCGGCTTAAACCGACGCGGGTACTATTCGCGTAAAATGCCCGAATTATACAAATTGAATTGATTTTTTGTTGTCTGGGGATATTCTCCGTCCCGATATTCCCCTTTTCGTTCACGCATGACGAACCGCAAGAAATTCGCAGCCGCAGTCAACTTCTACCTGACCGACGCGCAGAAAAAGAAAATCGAATTCATTTTGGAACAAAAGGGCCAGAGCCTTACCGATTTCCTCCGTACCCACGTACAGACGACCATCGAGAAATACGAAGACAAGAACGGCGCGATCAACGTCTACCAGACCTACATCGTCTAAGTCCGCAAGAAAAAGAAAGCCTTCCGCACGCCGGAGGGCTTTCTTTTCGTTAATGAAACGTTATCATGCGCCGAGAGAGACTGAAACTTCCATACTTCGATAATCGTCGATCATGTCGGAAAACGTCATCGTCACTTCTCGCGTACTCCCCTTCGGCAAGGCTGAAATCATAGCCGCGTGGACTGATCAGAAAATCCTTTCGAAATGGTGGGGACCGAAAGGGTTTACCAACGAATTCGAAGTTTGCGACGTAGTCGATTGAGGCGACTGGGTATTCGTCATGCGCGGACCGGACGGGGTGGAATACCGGAACGTGAGCAAATGGCTCGAGGTCGGCGAAAGCCGCATCGTGATGGAACATACGTGCGCTCCGAGATTCGTACTGCGCGCGGATTTCTTAGAAACCGCCGAAGGGACCGACCTCATTTGGACGACGACGTTCGAAGATCCCAAATTCCTCGCGACGATGAAGAACTACCTCATCGAGAAGAACGGTGAGAATTTCGACCGGCTTGAAGCGGTACTCGTTCGTACGCGAACGGAAGAAGCCGATAACCGCTAATTTCAGGAACATGCGCACACAATTTAAAACCCCAGTCCTCTCCGCCGTCGCGTTCTTCGGAACGCTCGGGATCCTTTCGGTAGGCTATTCGGCCTACGTGGCGAGCTACCCCGCGACTGCGACCCCTACTACGCAGGTTTCTTCGACGGAATGGAACAAGATGGTCACGGCGCTCCAGACTTTGGACAACAACCTTTCCGCGTTCACGATTTCGAGCGGGAACGTGGGAATCGGAACCGCGCCGAACACCAAACTGAGCGTCAATGGAAACATTTCCGCCATGTGATACGGAATCGTGGGGAAAAACCTTTGAACCGCTCCGGTGACGGGAACCTATATCGCGGGAAATCTCGGATCGAACGACGGTTGATACGGATTGTTCTACGGCTCCAACGCGATAAACGGCGCGGACGACCGTCGTGGAAACGTCGACATCGGAAGCTACGCGGTAGGCGGCACTCCGGGGAAAATCAATTTCCTCTCGTACAACGGAACCGGATGGAATACGAACCTTACCATCTTTCCAACGGGAAGCGTGGGAATCGGAACCGCCTCCCCTACTCAAAAATTGGACGTGAACTGAAGCATAAACGCCTCGGGGATGATTATCGCCGCGGGTTGACCCCTTCAGAGCGTACAGCCTTGACCGGATATCGGAGGCTACGTAAATCTCGTGAATTCGGCAAAAACCGTCGCGTGAACCGCGAACGTTTGGTCCATCTATAATATGGGCGGATCCTATGGAAACAGCCTGCAATTCTACAAGTACGACAAAGTGAATCCCTGTTTCGGCGGCATGTGCAACGCGGCGTTCAAGATTTACGACGCGGGCGACGCTTGGATACAAGGCACGCTCACACAATCTTCCGACGTACGGCTGAAGACCGGAATAAGGCCCATCGAAGGAGCCCTCGACAAGATCCTCGCCCTCGAAGGCGTGACGTACGGCTGGAAAGACCCGAACGCTTCGAAAAAACGCCAAATCGGACTCATCGCGCAGGACGTGGAAAAACAGTTTCCCGAGCTCGTGGCAACCGATGAGAACGGAATGAAATCGGTAGCGTATTCCAATATGGTGGCGCCTTTAGTGGAAGCGGTAAAAGAGCAGCAGAAGGAAATCGAGGAATTGAGGGCGGAGGTACGTAAACTCAGGAATCACTAACCCTCCGAAATATGCGCCGATTCAAAACTCCGATATTCTCGGCAGTGACGTTCTTCTGAACGCTCGGGATCCTCTCGGTAGGCTATGGCGCCTATACCGGCCTTTCGTCCGTGACTGCGGGACAACCGCTCACCGTTTCCGCTTGGACGCAAGTGAAGGACAACCTCGACGATCACGAAACCCGGATAACCGGACTCGCTTCGCAAGTCGCCTCGATAGTCGCCTGAGGCGGAAACCCTTGGAGCGCCGTGACCGGATGACTCGCTTATAACGGCGGGAAAGTGGGAATCGGCACTTCGACGCCCCTGAGAAAGCTTCACGTTACGGGAGACGAACAACTCGACGGCGACCTTTACGGAGGCTTGTACGGAGGAACGCGCGGCATCTGGCGGTTCAGTTCGGCCGATCCGAATTTCGGCATCTTTTATACGGAAGCTTCGCCTGACTACATTTCGTTTTCCCCGAACGGATGAGGAACGGGCAGTTCGATAATGACGGTGACCGGATACGGGGTCGGCATAGGAACGGCGGCGCCTTCCGAAAAACTGGAAATCAACGGAAATATCAAATTCAGCGCGAACGGCAGCGTCATTTCTAAAGCCCCGAGAGTGGTGCGTTCGGCGGATCCGGGATCCTGATGTCCGCCGACCCGAGCCGCGAACGCTGATCTTTGGACGATGCCGGTGACTTTGGATCGGAATTCGACGGTACTCCTGAGTGCGGACTCCATTAAAAACCTGTCCGTTCGGGCGGATCTCCAATTGTATCTCGACGGCAGCATGCTTTCCCAAACGATTTCCCCGCCTTCGGCCGATTGGGTCGGATGACACGTACAGTGGTCGGGAACCGTCGCGGCCTGAAGCCATACGGTTTCCGTTAGGAGCCCTCAGGCGAACGCATGGTGATGCGGGGCTTCGTGGGGAGCGATGGAAGCTCTCATTTTCGAAAATTAAACCCCCGAAAAAATGAAGAACCTCAAAATCAAAACCCCCGTCCTCTCCGCCGTCGCGTTCTTCGGAACGCTCGGGATTCTCTCCGTAGGCTATTCGGCGTACGTTTCGAACTATCCCGCCACGGCGACCGCCGGAACGAGCCAGCTTTCAGCGGGCGAATGGAACAAGATGGTCACGGCGTTGCAGACGCTCGACGGAAAGTTGTCGACGTTCACGATCACAGCAGGAGGACAAGTGGGGATAGGTTGAATCACTCCGACCGTACCATTCGTCGTATCATGAGACGCCGAAGTGGCCGCCACGTGAGACCCGTACGTCATACTGAGAAACACCCAATTGAACGCTGCGGGAGTCAACCTCGGATGAGTGGGATGGACGGATACGCAGGACTGGCCGTCGATAGCCCAGGTCTACGCCACGTCTTCGGAAGCGCATACCGCATCCGCGAGGGGAACGAAGCTGAACTTCGCGAATACCGCGAACGGTACGGCGACGTCCGTCGACAGAATGACCATCGATCAGAACGGATACGTGGGAATCTGAACTCTCGCCCCCGCCTGGCATCTCGAAGTTTCCGGAAACGCGCCGAGCGGATACGTGGGGATATCGAATACGAATACCGCCGCCGGCGCCGTACGTTGGACATGGCTCAACGGAGCGACCGGCTCCCCTCTCGGTGCCGGAAAGATGTGCTTCGAGACTGGCGGAGTTTGCCGACTGAACGTTGACGGCTCCGGCAACGCGACCGCCACCACGTTCAACGGCGTATCCGATTCGAGACTGAAGACCAACGTGGAAACCGTTTCCGGACTCGATACTGTGGAAAAACTCCGTTGAGTGGAATTCGATTGGAAATCCGGGGACGGGAAATCCTCGGGCGTCATCGCTCAGGAACTCGAAACGGTCCTCCCCCATCTCGTCGCGACCGATTCGTCACCGGAGAAGATGCGATCGGTAAACTATGCCGGAC
>JBAQKV010000128.1:0-14342 GCA_049301335.1 Patescibacteria group bacterium | reverse complement strand
TCGGTATCCTGTCCGCCCGAGTCCTTGGCTTCGGCCTGCTGGATTTTCTTGCGGCTTTCCTGGGACTGGAATTCCTGCCATTCGATGAGGTGCTTCTCGTTGAGGTTCTTGATTTCTTCCTGGTACTTGAGCTCGAGTTCTTCGAGCTTGCGGCGTTCGGTTTCGAGGATGTCGAAGAGACGGTCGACCTGTTCGTCGGTCATCGACGGAAGGATGTCGAACCAGTACTGCTTTTCATTGTTGTCCATGCTCTCGGTCGCGAGCACGAGCTTGATGAGCTCGGGGTACTCTGCCTGGATTTCGTCGAGAATGGTGAATGCGTGTCCGTCTTTGATGACCTGTGCCATATCGTTCCTTTTTGAAAATATCCCATCCATTATAGGACATTCCGTTTTAAACACAAAATTTTCGCCCCCCTGGGCTTGCCCTTTTCCGTATATTGGTGCGCGTTAACCGGGCGTACGGGCAAATTCGTTTGAATTCCGCGCCTTCATCGATAAACTGCCTCGGTTTTCCGAACATATGAAAGCCATCTTCCTCAGCATGCTCCATCTCCTCGCCCGCAAGGTCGTCGAGAAGCACCGCCCCTTCATCGTAGGCGTCACCGGTACGGTCGGCAAGACCACCACCACGCATTTCGTATACGACTTCCTCCATTCGCTTTACGGCGAAACGGTCTACATGTCGCCCCACAACTACAACGGGGAATACGGATTGCCGCTCACGATCATCGGCGCGAAAGCCCCCTATTCCAACCCTTTCCTTTGGATTTGGGTTTTCGTGAAAGGCCTTCTCCGCCTTCTCGATAAGAAGTACCCCAAGTACCTCGTCCTCGAATACGGCATCGACCATCCGGGCGAGATGGCCTCGCTGCTCGCGGTCGCCAAACCCGACGTAGGGATCGTCCTCAACGTTTCCAAGAACCACGTAGCCAACTTCAAGAATTTCCAAGAATACGCCGCGGAGAAGCTCCTTCTCGCGGATTCCTGCGGCCGTTGCCTCTACAACGCGGACGACAAAGTCGTTTCCGAAGGCATTTCCGATGCTTCCAAAGCGCGCGCCGTTTCGTTCTCCGCCAAGAAGAAATCCGCCGACGTCTACGTACGTTCGGTCAGCGCCAAAATCGACGGCATCACGTTCGACGTCTGCTGCGAAGAAGCCTGCGCGACCGCCGGTTTCCCGGTAGTGGGATCGTTTCAGGCGTACAACCTCCTCCCGGTATTCGCCCTCGGCCTCGAAATGGGCCGCGACCTCCACGACATCGTGACGCACCTTTCCGACGTCCACCCGCAGAAGGGCAGGGGATCCATCCTCAAGGGCATCAAGGAATCCGTCATCGTCGACGGCACCTATAACGGCGGGTACGCCGCGATGTCCGCCGGAATCGAATACCTCTCCGAGCTCTCCGAAGAATACGCCCGCGTCTTCTTCTTGGGCGACATGCGCGAACTCGGACCGGATTCCGAGGAAATGCACCAGGAAATCGCCGCCAAAGTCCTCGCCGCGAACCCCGACGCGGTCGTCCTCGTAGGCGACGAAATGCGCAAGTACGTCCTTCCGATCCTTACGGAAGTCCTCCCGGAAAAGGTTTTCTCCTATTCCTCGAGCCGCGTAGCCGGTACCAAGGTCCGAGAAATGGTGGTTTCCATCGACAAACCTTGCGTCGTTTTCGCTAAGGGCAGCCAGACGAACATCTATCTCGAAGAAGGCCTCAAGGAATTCCTCTTCGACCTCCGCGACGCGGAGAAGCTCTGCCGCCAGTCGGCTCGCTGGATGAAGATCAAGGCGCACTTCTTCGACACCATCTGCGCGAAAGACTAACCGCAATGCCGTACCAAAGGGGATTTCTTCGGATATCCCCTTTCTTTTTGCCGTTTTTTCGCTACCATCCGAATCGTTCCATTTCCTCTACCTATGGCTTTCTGGATCGGCTTCGCGCTGTATAGTTCCGTCGTCGCGTTCGTTTGGGGGTTCTTCCTCGTCGCGCGCATGCACGTTTCCAAATTCCGCGAGTATTCGCACTACGTTCCCACGGCGACCCGCGTCCTCGCGATCTTCCTCCTCGTGATGACGGTCGTCGGATACGTCGCGGTATTCAACCTTTCGAGTACGAAAAAGACCGAGACGGTCGCCGAGCAGACCGCTCAGGAAGAGTACTAAGAATCGTATTTCCCGGCCGGCGAGAACCGCCGCCCATTTTTTCAGTTTCAGACCCGCTTATGAAAATCGGTATCGTCGGACTCCCGAACGTCGGAAAATCCACCCTCTTCAACGCGCTTACCAATTCCTACGCCGCCGAAGCGGCCAATTTCCCGTTCTGCACCATCGAACCGAACGTGGGCATCGTCAACGTCAACGACAAGCGTTTGGACGAACTCCTGAAGGCCGTAGGCGCAGCCAAGACCGTTCCGGCCAACGTCGAGTTCGTCGACATCGCGGGCATCGTGGAAGGAGCTTCCAAGGGCGAAGGCCTCGGGAACAAGTTCCTTTCGCACATCCGCCAGGTAGACGCCATCCTCCAGGTCGTCCGCGACTTCTCCGACGGCAACGTCCACCACGTCTCCGGTTCGGTCGACCCCAAGCGCGACATCGAAGTCATCAACGCCGAACTCATCCTCGCCGACCTCGAAACCATCGACCGCCGTATCGGCGACATGCAGAAGAAGGCCCGCGGAGGCGATAAGGAATCCGCCGCCCGTCTCGCGGTGTACGAAAAAATGAAGCCGTACCTCGAAGCCGGCAACCTCGCCGTCACCATGGATTTGGAAGACGACGAACGCGAGCTCCTCAAGGATTCGTTCCTCCTCACGAACAAGCCGTTCGTGTACGCCGTGAACGTCGCCGAAGACCGCCTCACCGTATCCGAAGCCGAACTCCGCTTGATTACCGGCGTTTCCGACGCTTCCGTGCCGGTTCTCGCCGTCAGCGCGAAGATCGAAATGGACATGATGGGATTCTCTCCGGAAGAACGCGCCGAATTCCTCGAAGCCCTCGGGGTTTCCGAAAATCCGACCGACGCGGTCATCAAGACCTGTTACGACCTCCTTGGCCTCCAGTACTACTTCACCGCCGGAGAAATGGAAGTCCGCGCGTGGACCATCCACAAGGGTTGGAAGGCTCCGGCGGCCGCCTGAGTCATCCACACCGACTTCGAAAAGAAGTTCATCAAGGCCGACGCCGTCGACTGGAAGGACCTCGTCGAATGCGGCGGATGGGGCAAGGCCCGCGAAACCGGAAAGGTCCGCATGGAAGGGAAGGAATACGTCGTCCGCGACGGCGACGTCTTGCTCTTCAAGTTCGGAGCGTAGTCTGAAATCGAAATCCCCCGACAGTCGTACGGGGGATTTTTTTATGCCGTTTTTCCAATTGGGACGCGGAGTTTCTTTTGACAAAGCCCTCCTCTTGGTTATTAGAATGGATTGTTTCCCTTATCGCATAAGACCGACCAGGATATGTGAGCCATCATTCTCGAAGGAATATTTTCCGCGAAACGCACCGAACAATTGGAATCCGAACGGCTCGCGTTCGAAACCGAAGCCGGAAGGGGACGCTTTCTCGAATCGAAAACCGAAACCGAAGCCGCGATTTTCGATTCCATCGGCCTTATCGGCGACTGCGTCCATCCGAAGGTCGAAGCCATGCTCTCTACGCCCGCCCGCGAGTTTATGACCATCGACGAAGAAGGTTTCCGCCTTTCCATCCGCCACTACGCCTACGAACGTCTCGAAAGGACCGGCATACCGATTTCCCGTATCGACGTACCTATGAAGGCTTGCGTCGACTATTTCGAAACGTTCATGACCGACATCGCCACCATGTCCCCGCGCGGCGAAGCGATCGTGAATTCCCCGTACGTGCACGGATGGAAGGAACGGGGGAGATACGATCTCGCGGGGGACGCCGCCCTTTTCGGATATTTCTTCTACCATAAGAAGAAGGGGAACCGACTTTCCCGCCGGGATTACCTGGATATGGGAATCCGCGCGTATTACGATTGGTACGGGCAGGGGATGGCGCGTCACGAACATAACGTGGGAAAATTCGTCGCCGACCGTTTGCCGAGACTTCTCCCCCTCGTTGCGGACTGTCCGAACGACGTGTTTTCGAGAAGGCTCAGGCTTTCGTAATCTGCGAGTTTCGTACGTTTTTGGAAACCGGCCTAAAAAACATGGCCGGTTTTTTGCGCCCCTATTTGAAATATGCTAATATTCATGGGAACGCTAACCGATCCGATATGCTCCGCAGGCGGAAAAAATACTGACCTTCGTCTTGAATCCTCGCCCAACTCTGGGGGTTCAACCTCTTTTTGCTGGCGATGTTCGTGTCCGCGTACGTCGGACTCCCCGCTCTTTTGAAGACCAGCGTGGTCGAATTCCAGAACGTGAAATCCGAACCGTTCGACGGTACCGTGGCCCCCATAGCCTACGTTCCGAATTGGCTCGATTCGACCTATTCCAACAAAACCCTCCGTTTCGAAAACATCCCCACCGACGCCTTCGTCGACCTTCCCCGTTACGACGCGGACCTTCTCCGTATCGACGACGCCAAAAACCGAATCGCCTCGCTCGAACGCTCCACGTACATCACCCCGTACATGGGAAGCTACCGCATGAACTTCGAAGAATACGATGGCAGCCACTTGGGCGTGGATATCCGCGCTCCGCTCGGTACCCCCGTCCTCGCCATCGCGAACGGGGTGGTCACCAAGGTCAACGACAAGGAAACCGCCGACGGTAAATACGTCATCATCCGCCATGACGACGCTCCGGTGGACGGAACCAAAATGACCGTCTACAGTTCGTACCTCCATCTCGAATCCTCTTCCGTAGAAGTCGGAACGAAGATCCGAAAGGGGCAGCCGCTCGGCAAGGTCGGACTTACCGGCATCACCACCACCCCGCACCTCCACCTCCAGATAGACAAGGCGTCCGCCCCGTTCCACGCGTACTGGCCGTACTCCTACTCCGATCTCAACGAACTCGGCATCGACTTCTTCGCCGCGGTCAACATGGGTCTCGGAAAAGAAAACGCCATTAAGAACACCATCCATCCGATGACGTTCGTACAGGACAATGAGACTGCCGGAGCGTCCCAGGTGGCCGCGACTACTTCGACCGTATCGGTGGCTTCGGCATCGGAAGCGCTGAAGCCTTCGCCGGACGACGCGTCTTCAGAATCCGCTCCCAAGAATTCCGCTCCCGCGGAACCCCAGAAAATCGAACCGATCCTCCCGGAGGAAAAACTTACCGACCGACCGGAAGACATCCTCGTGGCTCCGGCCGTCGTTAAAACTGAAACCAAACCGGCCGAAGCCCCGAAGCCCGTCGAAACCCCGAAGGCCAAGTTCTCGGACGTTCCCCAGAATGCCGGATACCGCGCCTCGTTCGACCGCTTGGCCGCCGCCGGCGCCCTGAAGCCTTTGGAATCCGAATCGTTCCGCCCCGGGGACGCCATGACCCGCCGCGACGCGGCGATGGTGCTTGGGGAACTCCTCGGAATCGATCCTTCCGACTTCCCGAGCCTCCCGTTCACGGACGTCCTTCCGTCCGACCCGTCCGCCGGATATCTCGACCAGCTTCTCGGCAAGGGCGTAGTAGGTAACGCTACCGCGTTCCGCCCGTCGGCCGCCATCACCCGCGCCGAAGCCGCCGTTCTCATCGCCCGCGCGTCCTGACTTGCGAACGTTCTCGGGCACTCGCTCTTCAAAGACGTCGCGAATGAAGACTCCCGCGTAGGAATGCTCAACGCCTTCTCCGTCCAGCTTAAGCTCAAAAAGAACGTGAAGTTTCAGCCGAACGCTCCGCTCACCCGTGCCGAATTCGTAAAGATGGTCGACACCTGGAGGCAGAAAACCGGAAAGTTGCAATAATCGAACCATGAAAAAATCCCCTTCGGGGGATTTTTTAGTTCGCGCAAGCCAGAGCCTTGAGACCGGACTTACGCTTCGGATTTTTCTACGGTTTCCGCCAGCGTGGTGATGATCATCTTCGAACCGACGATTCCCATGATCATGGAGTAGGAAGGATGGCCGTGGAGATTGGCCTTAACGGCACGTTCGAGTTCGAACCAATCTTCGAATTTCCAATCCCTCGCCCCGTCCTGCAGGACGCTCAGCCACACGAGACGGCCTTGCCGGTCCTGATCGGAGATTCCGCCGTAGGTGCGGAACCCGTTCACGACCGTTTCGATGGCGGCGGTTTTTTCGCTTGCCAATATCAGGCTTTGTTCAGACATCGCTTACCTCCCTGGAGTTTTGTTTTGACTGATGAAAAATACGCAAAGGAAATCGATTGTCAAACCGTTCGCGACATTCGGCATTTCGGACGAATTTCCATTGCCCGAAAGCCCCGGTTCGATATACTCCCGCCATGCTCAACGATTCTCAGAAAATAGCGGTCCAGCACACGTCCGGGCCGATGCTCATCCTCGCCGGCGCCGGCGCGGGAAAAACCCACACGCTCACCGAACGCGTCGCCCGCATGGTAGGGGAGGGGATACCGCCTTCCAAGATCCTCTGCGTCACCTTTACGAACAAGGCGGCCAAGGAAATGCGCGAGCGCATCGGCAAAAAGCTCGGCTTCGAAAAGCTCGAATCGGTCAATCCGTACCGCCGCAGCGACCTGCCGCTCGTAGGGACGTTCCACTCCATGGGCGTGTATTTCCTACGTCTGTTCATTGACCGTCTCGGATACGGCAAAGATTTCGTCATTTTCGACGAAGACGACAAGATCCGTACGGTGAAGGGTATCCTCGAAGACAAGAAGATCGACGACAAGGAACTCCCCCCGCGCCAGGCCGCCTACATGATTTCGGCCGCTAAGAACGAAGGCATCGGGCCAGAAGCGTACCGCCGCAGCGCAGACAATTACGCCAAATCGCTCGTAGCGGACATTTACGTCGAATACGAAAAGCGCACCAAGTCGATGAACGCGCTCGACTTCGACGACATCCTGTTGAAGCTCCTCCTCATTCTCGAAAACCCGGAAGTGTTGGAATATTTCCACCGCCGGTTCGAGTATTTCATGGTCGACGAGTACCAGGACACCAACGACATCCAGTACCGCATCGTGAAATTGCTCGCTTCCAAGACCCGCAACCTCGCGGTCGTCGGCGACGACTGGCAGGGAATCTATTCTTGGCGCGGGGCGAACATCAAGAACATCCTTTCCTTCGAACGCGATTATCCGGACGCTACGGTCGTGAAACTCGAACAGAACTACCGTTCTACCAAGAAGATCATCGAAGCCGCGAACGCGGTAGTGAAATGCAATAAGGAGGCTCTCGAAAAGACCCTCTGGACCGACAACGAAGACGGCGATATGATCAACGTCATCGAATCATACGACGAAAAAGAAGAATCCCGCGGCATTGCCGAAATGATCGCCGAGGACAAGAACTACGCCGATTGGGCCATCTTGTACCGCACCAACGGCCAGTCCCGACTCATAGAAGAAGGCCTCATCCGCAAGAACATCCCGTACAAGGTGTTCGGAGGGGTGAAATTCTACGAACGCAAGGAAATCAAAGACATCCACTCGTACCTCCGCCTCATCTTCAATCCGCAGGATTTGGTGGCGTTTACGCGCATTATCAACGTTCCGTCCCGCAAGCTCGGGGAGAAGTCGGTGGAAGGCCTCCGAAACTTCATGAACGCCCAAAACCTGAGCTTCAGCGAAGCGATCGAACGCATTGCGGAGGCTCCGGAAATCGGTCCCGCCGCCAAGCGCGCGTTCGCCGAATTCGGTTCGATGTTCGCCGGTTTGGCCGAAATCTCCCGCACGGCCTGCGTGAAAGACCTCATGGACGCGGTCGTGAAACGTACCAAGTACGAAGACTACCTCCGTAACGAATATTCGAAGGAAGAAGTCGAAGGCAAACTCGAAAACGTGAAGGAATTCCTCAACATGGCTTCGCGTTACGACGGTCTTGAACCGCGCGAATCGCTCTCGCTCTTCATCGAGGACATCGCGCTCATCACCGACCAGGACCGCACCGACGAAGTGGGCGGCGTCTCGCTCATGACCATCCACTTGGCCAAGGGTCTCGAATTCCCCAACGTCGTCATCGCCGGGGCGGAAGAAGGATTGTTCCCACACTCGCGTTCTCTCATGGAAGCCAAGGCCATCGAAGAAGAACGCCGCCTCATGTACGTCGCCATGACGCGTGCCAAGAAGAAGCTCTTCATCACCCGCGCCCGCGAACGTTACACCTTCGGCAACTACGCGGCCAATCCGGCTTCGCGCTTTCTGAAGGAAATTCCGGAGCACCTGGTGGTGAAGGCCGACCCGCAACCGAAATACACGTTCGGATCCTTCGGAAACTCGGGCGGATTTTCCGCAGGAGGAAGCGGGGGCGGGGGATACGGCGCGAAATCCGCCGGCTCTTCGGCATATTCCTGGTTGAACGGCGGATCTACCGGCGAATCCCAGGTGGAACAGAATCCGGGTTCGGCGATTTCCGGAACCGGCATGAGCCGAAACGGATTCTGAGGAGCCGCCGGAGTCGGCCAAACTCCCGCGCGTCACGCGGTCAAACACGATCCTTCCGACTTCCATCTCGGTTGCCGCATCCGCCATGCGCAATTCGGCGAAGGCGTGGTCGTATCGCTCAAGGACGACATCGCGGAAATCGCGTTCTCCGGAGCGAACAGGGGCATTAAAAAGATGAACGTAAGAATCGCGCCGGTCGAGAAGATCTAGCCGAGAAGCATAAAAAGCCCCGCCGATTCCTTCGGAGGGGCTTCTTATATGCGCGTTGGCACGCGTTCGGACTAATTCGTCGGTCAGAGTACGGTGCCGCCCACGAGCCATGCGGCGTTCGAATATCCGACTACGGATTTTCCCGCCGCTCATCCGGCCGCTCCGGAAGTAGGGGAACAGCTGGTGGACGCGTTCACTCAGCCGCCGCCCGCTACGCCGAGCGTACCGCCGTTGCCTCATTTTCCGGCGACTTGTCCGCCGTTATAACCTCCGTTTCCTCCAGTTCCGCCCGTTGCCGACGCGCCCGCTCATCCGGCGATTCCGGCGTTCAATCCGCCGTTGCCAGCGCACCCTATGCCGGCTCAGCCGTTACCGGTAACCGATCATGCTCATCCTCCGCCGCCGCCTCCTCAGACACAGTAAGACGAACAGTCGGGGCTTCAGCCGCCACCGCCTCCGCCACCGCCTCCGCCTCCTCAGATGACGCCGTTGTTCTGGATGCTGGTAGGAATCGATAAAACAATGGCCGTTCCTCCGGCTCATCCTGCCGATGGGGATCCGTTCCAGGTTCATCCGTATCCTCCGTCGCCTCATTTTCAGAGAACGTTTCCGTTATTGACCAGCGTGAACGTGCTTCCGACTGGAAACGCGCCGCTTGCGGAAAGTGCCGGCGTTGACGCGGACGTCGAACCGAGGGTTACGCCCGCGTTTACCGTGAGCGTGGCAGAAAGGGGTTTTACCTGGTCCCAGCCTGCCGTGACCGCGGCTGCGCGAACGTCGTAATTGTTCGTATTGGCGGAAACGGAGTATGAGAACGCGTAAGGGAGAACGACGCACACGCTTCCATTCCAGGCCATTCCCGCCGTGCAGGAAGGCGTGAGCGCGGCGTTTCCGTCCACGAGCGCCCCAGTGGAACTCGACGAACCGGGGTCTTTGATAAGCCCCGAAACCGAGCCGCTGTTCGATACCGGGAAGTTCCCCATGACCGAAGCCTTTTTGGTTTCCGAACTGATTCAAGCGACCTGAACGTACGAGTTAGTCCTCGTTCTACTGCCTGCGGCTACCGTAAAATCGGTCGCGCCGACCGTAAGGCTTTTCGGATCGTAATCCGCGAACGCGACGTTCGCGAAAATGCCGGAGGTTCTGAATTTCTCCTTATTGAGTTTGAGTTTCACGTAATCGGGGTTTCCGGCCGAATAGTTCGTTCCCGCAACGTTCCAATCGCCTCCGGTCAACGTATTCGAGTTCGAATCGATGATCACGATTCCGCCCGACAAGGAAGCTCAGCTATCGTGGACGACGTAGTACCGGGGAGTGTTTCCCGTTACGGCGCTTTCCGCGGTAATCGCGGTATAGAGCGACCTGACGTTCGTTGCCACTACCGAATTTTTCGCGTCTTG
This sequence comes from Patescibacteria group bacterium, assembly GCA_049301335.1. Taxonomy (GTDB): domain Bacteria; phylum Patescibacteriota; class Gracilibacteria; order BD1-5; family UBA2023; genus JANJWP01. The sequence goes on along the minus strand of JBAQKV010000128.1, from coordinate 4,243 downwards.
CGAATATCCGGAAAGCGCTAAGAAACCTATGGTCGCCAAGATTGCGAGAATCGTGATGACGACGATGAGTTCGGCGAGAGTGAATCCCCGGAACGATCGTCTTTTATGCGTTTTTCGATCCGACATACGAAAAAGCGGAAAATGTTAAAATCATGATAATTCTAACATTTTCCGCTTGGGAGTCAATACGTGCTACTCGGTCATTCCGTAGGCCGAAAGGACGAATTCGCGAGGCGTTCCGCCGCGTGCGACGCGTTCGAAATGGAAGGCGTATTTCTTTTGTACGAGATCGTGGTTGAGGAAGTCGTTTCCCAGAACCGTCCAAAGGCGGTAGCCCTTTCCGGCATCCAATTTATGAAGGAAGTTCGAATAGAGTTCTTGGGTTCCTTCGAAGAAATCTTCGAGATCGTTGGCCCAGTAGTCCTCGTCGAACCGTACGTTTCCGGTCACTTCGCCCTCGAGCGCGAACCCGATCTTCGAGAAGTTCCAAACGAAGGATTTCGTAACGAATTTTTCCGTCGTTCCGAATCGGACGATTACCCGGTAGGTTCGGTCTTCGTTTTTCAACACGAGGTTCTTGAGGTTGTCGTCGGGGTCGGCGAGCTTGGTGGGAAGGAATCTGCCGTTCAAAAGCCCGAGCACGAGTTTTTCCTGACGGACGACGTCGCGTTCTTCGTTACGCAAAGGCTTGAACGCGCGCTTTACGGCAGGTAGCTCCCATGCCTCTTTCGACGAAGCAGCGAGTTTCGGCACGGTTATGCCCGGAACGTTTCAAACGCGTTCGGTGCGGCCTTTGGAAAGCGCGTACGAAACTCCGGCTTCGAGAACGTCTTGAGGAAAGTTGCGGTCGTACTTCTTCGCGAGGGATTTTTCGATCTTCAGGATTTCGGAAAGCGGAAGGATGTTGACTCCCGCGAGGTCGGCGTTGATTTCCGACGGATAGCGGAGACCTTGTCCGGTAAAGAGCCGACAGAATCCCGGAACCCGGGTGAAATCTTCGAACCCGAGGTCGTATTCGTCGTACATGGCGTATTGCCACTCCATCCATTCCGTTCGGTCTTCGGCGTACTGCTTGGCGAACTTTTTCCGTTCGTTCGGTACGGTGATGTCGTGGATCTTGAGATTTCCTTCGAGCTCGTTGCGGGTCGCCACGTAGCAGACGGTCTTGTAGTGCTTGGTCGTGAGGAATTTCTGGAGTTTTTCGCGCTCTTCCGGAATCTCGGGCGGCAGCGTGTCGACTTCCAAATAGACGCAGTCGGTTCCGTCTTCGACTTTGAGGGTCATGACGTCTTCCTCGTTGCCTACGGTGTCGTTTTCGAAAATGAGGCCGCTTACCTTGACGCCCGGGCGTACCGAGTACGGTTCGAGATTGCGGAGGATCTTCACGGTGACGTTTTTCAGATACGCCCCAAAGACCGGGACGAGGTATTCGAGCGTTTCGGGAAGGAGGAGTTCGTAGGCGTATTTCGACGCGAGTTCCGAAAGGAAATACGGGTCGAGATGGTCGGCGTGCGAATGGCTGATGAAGACCGAATCGATTTTAAGGAACTTCGTCCAATCGATTTCCACCGGAGGGTTTCGTTCCATGAAATCGCCCACGCTGAAACCGGTAAGCCAAGAATCGGAGAGAAGGCGGTACGGAGCGCCGTTCGCGTCGACGGTTTCGATAACCGCCTCGGAATGTCAGAGGGAATGGATGATCATGCTTCGGCTTAGCGGTTGTGGAGTATTTTGTTCAGTTCGTCGTTTTGCTGTTGCTGCGGAAGTCAGAGGAGCGATTTCATGCCGTCGCCGTTCAGTCATCCTCTCATGAGTCCGCTGAACATGAAATACGTTTGCACGAGCGATACGAAAATGAGGATGCGGATGATCCACTTCCATACGTTGTTCGCGATTTCCTGACGTTCCTGCGAACGCATGCGACGGTATATGTAGTCGATTTTTTCCGCGTCCGTGGAGTCGTCGAATTCGAATTTGCTGGCCATTCGGGGGATTGAAAAACGGATACCGCGGAATGGTATCCGTTTCGCTTGAAGTTGCAACGTTCCTATTCTTCGCGTTTCGTTTCCGAAAGTTTTTCCCTGATCAAGGGGAGAAACCGGTAATATTCGGTCGCCTGGAGTCATGCGTACCGCCCGGTCGCCACAATCGCCGCGAGAATCATGAAAACGGTTTCCGGGTAGCTGAGAAGCGCGTTTCGAATGGACGTCGATTCCATGACGAAGTATCATGTGAGGCATACGATGGAAAATTGCGCGATGGCCGATGCGGATTCCTTCGCATGCGATCAGGAAAGGCCTTCGCCATAGAGTTTATCCGCCACGAGCAAGACGAATATGAACGGCAATACCGCTACTTGCGTAGCATACATCTCGAGTCAGTCGAACATCCCCGTCCACTTGAGGGTCGAAAGGAGGATGATGGAAAAGAGGGCGTATATGCCGAGCGAAAACGTTTTTCTCGCACCATAGGATATTCTGAATTTTGAGAACGCTTTTTCCGTGAGCCAAATGGACAGTATCGCGGATACGAGAAGGATCGAGACGTTTTGAACGCTCGATGCGGAAACCGAAATAATGAGGAAGAGCGGTCAGAACGTTCAGAACGTATGGAAACCTACGACCTGCCGAAATACGGCCAACATGAGGGCGGCGGCCATAAGGGAAAGTACGAATCCCACGAAGGTTACCGGGAATCCCGCATACGCCACGCGATTGAACGCTTTCCTGAAGCCGGTGCCTCAGGAGGTTTTTCAAAAGTCGATTTCCGATGTTATTCCCGTACCGACGTAACCGGGCGTTCAGAGCAGCATGAGAAGATTCGCGACGTTCTTGTCGGAGATCGCCCACATCCTCTCGATTCACAATTGTTCGGCATATCAGGCGACGGTAAGTGAAAGGAGGTATCCGTTCCCATCGTCGGTAACGTAAATTTCCTTTCCTGAAAACAGCGGCTTCCTCGCGCCGTCTTCTCACTGCGATTGGGATGTCTGCATTCTCGTGGCAGCTTCGAAAAACTCAGCCGGACGCTTCGCTCCGATGACGACGTAGTCGGATTCTTCGACATCCTTTCTGAATTTTTCCAAAAGCGTCGAATAGTCTTTCGACCCGGGGATGGACGAGGAGCCTGCGTTACCCGTTTCACGGAGAAGGATCGACCTCGCCTTGAGTCCGTCCCGAATCGCCTGATTGAGCGGGACGCCGCTTTCCCCAACGAACGTAAGGGTCTTTTCGTATATCCTGACCTTCTTTCTCACTTGGGAGGAACATTCGTTCGCCCGGGTAAGCACCGCACGAACTTCGACGGTGCCGGATTCCGAAAAGAACCGCAGGTATTTTTCTTTCGCTACGCTTTCTACGAGCCTCCCGTCCTTCCTGAGTTCATAAGCGATCCTGTCTCCTTCGTTTATTTTTCAGTTCTCGGGAGTCACGAGATATTCCTGGGAAGTTCCGATCTTCACTTCTTCCGGTCAGGAGATGGAAAGTTTCTCCCATTGGCAAATCGCGGTATCGGACGGCTGGCCGGAGACGTTTCCTTCTTGGGGTTCGGCGAAAATCGAGGACGGAATGAGAAATCAGGCGGCAAGCGCCAGCGTGGCGGAACGGAAGCGTTTCATCATGATTTTATGCATAGGATTCGGATACGGCATCGAGCCAGGATTTCAAAAGGTGGCGTTCGCCCGTTTCGTCGAGATAACCGGTAAGGACGTTGTTTTCTATGAAATAGAATTTTCCGTCTTTCGTGACCATGACGTCGAGCCCTCAGTGGTTGTCGATAATGATCGAACAGAACGTTTCTACCGCGGCCTTGAGTCATTTGGGGATTTCATCATGCGACAGCCGTCAGATTTTCCCGCCGTCTCCGGTTACGCGTATTACGTGTTTGGGCAAACGCTCGCGTTTGTATATTTCGATGACGTTCACCCGTTGTTCCGACTTCGTCCAAAGCACCCGTATTTCGTAGTCCGCGGCATTGAGCTGTTCGAAGGCGGCATACGATTTCTTTCCCCCTTCCTGAAGTTGCGATACCGCTACGAGGAGGTTGTTGGAATCCTTGGGATCGCCTACGTCGAAGGCGAATACTCATTTGCCTCAGGAGTACCCGTCGATTTTCAGGATGACGTTTCGTCAAACGCCGTGTTCGCTTCTGAGAAAGTCCCGAAATTTTCGGGGATCTGATTCTTTGGTAACGAGGGGGAGGACCATTTTCGGAATATGAGCGTCACATCAGCTCACCTTTCCCC
>JBAQKV010000127.1:0-2662 GCA_049301335.1 Patescibacteria group bacterium | reverse complement strand
GGAATACATCGCGGCGATCGAAAAGATCCGCGACGTACGGCATCCTGATGAGGCGTCCGCTCCTGGCCCCCTCACGAAAGATTGGCAGTTCAAACTTTACCGCGAATACCACAAGGCGTTCGTAACGTACGTGTACGAGACGGTAGGGTCGCCCAAATGGAACCCGTCCCGAACGGATCCGAGCAAACTCGAGATCGAAGGCGAACACTGGATCATGGACGCCATGGGCGTCGGAATGAATTTCAAGCGGCCGAAAGAGAAATGGCCGAAATCGGAATTCTCAGGTCCGAAGTACGACGAATGGGTCAAACAGGATTTCGATTCGTTCATCGCGAACAAGACCGTTTCAAGCAACCGGTCGACGGTAAGCGCGAGCCTGAACCAGATTCTCGGACAACCGAATTCGCCGGCTCCGGAAAACTCCCGGCAGAATCCCGAAACCCCTCAGCCGGAAAACCCGAATCCGGAGTCCCGATCCCCGGCGGATATCGAGGCCGAACGCGCCCGACAAGACGAAGAGGACGACGCGACTCTTAGGAAGGCGGACGAAGAGTACGAAGGCGCCGACATGCGGGCCCTCATACGGGACAACGTAAGGCGTGCGTCGGGCGTTCTTCGAAAATTGGGCATCCCCGTCGATGCGGAAACTGCCGACGGACGGTGGATGAAGCGGCCGATTGCCGCCCTTCTCAGAGCCATGGACGGCATGATGATGGAAGGATTGGGATTCGAATTCGGAAGACTCGTATCTAAAAAAATCGGCGAGGAAATCCATTCGCATTATCGCGTTCGTCTCCTCACTCCGCTGGAGCGGGCCGAATTCTTGGCGAGATTGGCGTCGCAATCCGATATCGATCATGCGACCTCCATTCTCGAAAGACCGAACACCCCGAACGGAGAAGAGGCGGTGTTCCTCGGAGTAGCGTTCGAGAACGCGACCGATTAGCCGCCGAAGCATCGCGACATGTAAAAATCCGCCCCTATTCGGGGCGGATTTTTACGAGTTTGAAGGCGTCTCCGGTTCAACTTACGATTTCGAAGCGGTCTTTTTTAAATCCGGTGATTTCGGACAAATACCGGATGATTTCGGCATTGGCTTTCCCTTTCTCGGGAACTGCGGCTACGCGGATTTTCCACGTACCGTCGTCCATGTGGGCGAAAATTTCGGTTTTCGGCTGTTTGGGGACCGCCTTCATCCGTACGTAGACGGGGAGGGCGGAGAGTTCTTTCAGGAAGGCTTCGTTCATTTGGGAAACGGCGGTTTACCCATATACTGTTGCCAATTCTACCGAAGCGCGTGAAAAATACGAGCGCGACGTCTTCTTTGAAGCCGAAAGCCTCGCCACGAAGGGCTCCGTACGAAAAAATCACCCCAAAAGGAACATGAAGATCGGAATCGACTGCCGGATGTACGGTTCGAAATTCACGGGCATCGGCATCTACGTCGAACGCCTCGTCGACTACCTCGCGAACCGTGACGACGAGAACCAATACGTGCTTTTCCTCTCGAAATCGGGAATGTTCGACTGCACGGTCGACAAGCCTAATTTAAAAAAGGTCGAAGCCGACGTTCGGCACTACTCGTTCGGGGAACAGGTCGTTTTTCCGTACCTCATTGCCAAGGAAGGGCTCGATCTCATGCACTTCACGCATTTCAACGCCCCTCTCGCCTACCGTGGAAAATCGGTCGTCACCATCCACGACCTCACGCTCTCGTTCTATCCGGGACGCAAAATGAAGAGCAGCGTGCACCGCTTCGCGTATTCGGCCACCATCCGTTCGATCGCGAAACGCGCCGTGGAAATCTTTTCGGTCAGCGAACATACCCGCAAAGACCTCGTCGAAATCCTCGACATCGACGAAGACAAGATCGTCACCATCCACAACGGCGTCAGCCGCGAGAGGTTCGAAAAAGCGGTTTCGGACGAGGATATCGCCAAAATGAAAGCGAAGCTCGGCATCGAACGGGAATACTTCCTCTATACCGGGGTCTTCCGGGAACATAAGAACCTCGTCCGTCTCGTCGAAGCCTTCGCGGAAATCGCGGAAAAACATTCGGACGTCGACCTGGTACTCGCGGGCAAAGAAGACCCGGGATACCGCGACGTACGCGACACCATCGTGCGACTCGGGCTTTCCGGCCGGGTACGCCTTCCGGGGTTCGTAGACAACGACGACATCCCGGCGCTCTACAAGGGCGCGAGCGCGTACGTCTTCCCCTCCCTCTACGAAGGCTTCGGACTCCCGGTCATCGAAGCCATGGCAGCCGGTATTCCAGTGCTCTGCTCGAAAGGTTCGAGCCTCACCGAAGTGGCCGGTGAAGGAAACGCCGTATTCTTCGATCCGCTCCGCGTGGACGACATCGCCCGAGCGATGGACGATTTTCTCTCCCATCCGGGAAAAAAGCCCGCGCTCATCAAAAAAGGACTCGAACGCGCCAAGGATTTCTCGTGGGAAACGATGGGTGCGGCAGTGCTCGCGGAATACCGCAAATTCGAACCGTCGAAGAAAGAAGTTCCGCCAGTGGAAAGCGGGGTTTCGGAAGAAGTACCGAAAACTCAGGCATAAAAAAAACTCCCCCTTTCCGGGGAGTTTTTAAATGGCTTAGACTAGTACTGTTCGAAGAACACGTTTTCTTTGGGGACGCCGAGTTCCGCGAGCT
>JBAQKV010000126.1:0-9439 GCA_049301335.1 Patescibacteria group bacterium | reverse complement strand
GTGAAGAACCTCCGCTTCGGCGAAATGACCAACCTCGACTCCCTCGAACTCACCGTTCTCACCAACGGCGTCATGGGGCCGCAGGACGTCATCCGCTTCTCGGGCGACATGCTCACTTCCTACTTCCGCCTCTTCAATGAAGAAGGACTCCAGATCGAAGGCGAATTCATCGGCGACATCAAGGAGATCATCGAAAAGGAGAAGCTCGAAATCAAGAGCGAACTCGAAAAGGAGACCTACACTCCGATCGAAATCATGGGACTCTCGCCGCGCACGTTGAACGCTCTCGTAAACGGGGAAATCCTCTCCATCGAACAGCTCACCAAGTGCACCGAAGCCAAGCTTTCTTCCATCAAGGGCTTCGGAAAGAAGGCCATGACCGAAGTTCGCGACGCACTCAAGGAACGCGGTCTCAAACTCCTCGGCGACGACTAAGGCACACATTTTCCCTATTTTCCAGAACACACGACTATGCGCCACCGCATGAAAAAGTTCGGTCACTTCAAAACGAAGGACATCGACCATCGCGATTCCATGATTCGCAACCTCCTTACGAGTTTCTTCCTCCACAGCGAGATCGTTACTACCGAAAAGCGCGCTCTCGCGATTTCCGGGAAGATCGATAAACTCATCAACATCGCCAACGAAGGAAACCAGCTTAATGCCATACGTGAAATTGGATCCATCCTCTTCACCAAGGAATCGAGCGTTCTCCTCTTCGAACGCGCTGCGAAGTTCAAGGACCGCAAGTCCGGTTTCTCCCGCATCACCCCGATTAAGTACCGCGACGGCGACAGCGCCAAGCTCGTAAAGATCGAACTCATCGAAGCGTAATTTTTGCCAAACTAACGAAAGAATCATGAAAACCCTCATGCCGAAACAGATCGTCGGGAGCGACCGCAAGTGGTACGTTATCGATGCCGACGGCCAGAATCTTGGCAAGCTCGCCACCCGCATCGCCGTTCTCCTCAAGGGGAAGGACCGCGTAGACTTCGCTCCCCACGTGGACAATGGCTCCTACGTCATCGTCCTCAATGCCGGCAAGGTTGCCGTAACTGGCAACAAGGAGGAGGACAAGGTTTACCGCACCCACTCCGGGTACATGGGTTCCCTCAAGGAAATCACCCTCGGTAAGCTCCGCGCCAAGAAGCCGACCGAAATCGTCCGCCACGCCGTATTCGGCATGCTTCCGAAGAACCGTCTCCGCGACGGCATGATGCTTCGTCTTAAGCTTGAAACCGGAAACGCCCACGGCTACGAAGCTCAGAAGCCTGAAACCATTTCCGTATAATTTTAGCAACCTCTACCGAGTATGTCTGCCGCAAGCAAATACTTCTACGCCGTCGGCCGTCGCAAGACCGCCGTTGCCCAGGTTCGCCTCCACCTCGAGGCAGGGCAGTCTTTCATCAACGGAAAGGCTTTCGATCAGTACGTTGGTCGCAGCGACCTCTTCGCTACGCTCTTCGCTCCGATCAAGCTCGCTTCCCTTCAGGATAAGGCGCGCTTCGAAGTAAAGGTCGAAGGAGGGGGTGAATCCGCCCAGGTCGAAGCGATCCGCCACGGACTCTCCCGCGCCCTCGTCCTCGCTTCCGCAGACCTCAAAATGGTTCTCCGCGGCGCAGGATTCCTTACCCGCGACTCCCGCATCGTCGAACGTAAGAAGCCGGGTCTCCACAAGGCGCGCAAGGCTTCCCAGTGGTCCAAGCGTTAATAGCCCGTTTTTCTCACAATCGCCATGCCTACCATCAATCAGCTTGTCCGCGCACCGCGCAAGGACAAGGTCCGCAAGAGCAAGTCTCCTGCCCTCCAGTTCATCAAGAACACCATCAAGCGTGAAACCCGCGAACAGAACTCCCCGCAGAAGCGCGGCGTCTGCACCAAGGTTTACACCATGACTCCGAAGAAGCCGAACTCCGCTCTCCGCAAGGTTGCCAAGGTTCGTCTCACCAACGGATACGAAGTCATCTGCTACATCGGTGGTGAAGGTCACAACCTCCAGGAACACTCGGTCGTCCTCGTTCGCGGCGGACGTGTCAAGGACCTCCCGGGCGTACGTTACCACATCGTTCGCGGCGTTCTCGACACCCAGGGCGTCGACAAGCGCGGACAGAGCCGCTCCCTCTACGGCGCGAAGCGTCCGAAGGCTAAGAAATAAGCCGAACTAACCAACCATTCTATCCATGAGCACGAAAGGAACCGTCGCCCTCAACCTTCGTAACGAACGACTCGCCAAGTTCGTCAACTACGTTATGAAGGAAGGCAAGAAATACCTCGCGATGAAGATCGTCTCGAACGCTTTCGAGGTAATCAAGTCCAAGGGACACGCGAACCCGGAAGAAGTCTTCGAAAAGGCGCTTGAAAACGTCATGCCGAAGATCGAAGTCCGCCCGAAGCGCGTAGGTGGATCCATCTACCAGGTACCGCAGGAAGTGAAGCCGAAGCGCCAGCTCGCCCTCGCGGTTCGCTGGATCCTCGCTTCCGCCCGCGCGAAGTCCGGAACGGAGTTTCACAACTTCCTCGCTTCCGAACTTATCGAAGCTTCCCAGGAAACCGGAAACGCCGTAAAGAAGAAGCTCGAAGTCTACAAGATGGCCGAAGCCAACAAGGCATTCGCTCGCTTCGCAAACCGATAATATCTCCCTAACGCCTCACGCACCATGGCACATAAAAAGGCCCAAGGTTCCACCTCGAACGGACGTGATTCACAAGCTAAGCGCCTCGGTATCAAGGCATTTGGCGGAGAATCGGTTACCGCTGGTAGCATCATCGTTCGCCAGAAGGGCAACAAGTTCTGGCCGGGTAAGAACGTCTCCCAGGGACACGACTTCACCCTCTTCACCACCGTTGACGGAAAGGTCAGCTTCGAAGAGAAGCGCCGCGTACGTTTCGATGGCCGCGTATACCGCGACATCTACGTAAACGTTGCATAAAGAAAACAGGGGCTTCGGCCTCTTTTTTCTTGCGAACGCGAATCCTTCGGAAACGGGGGATTTTTCGTTCCTGCGAAGTTTTGCGGCCTTCCCCTTGCCCGGAGTCGCGAAATCCGTAGGATGCCCCCGTATATCGAACCAGAAGCCCTTTGAGAATCTTCAAATACGCGATGAAGAACATCGCGCGCAACTCCTTTCTTTCGTTCTCGACCGTCCTCGTGCTGTCGCTCATGACATTCTTCATTTACGTCCTCTTTTTCGTCGAATATGTAGCTTCGGCCATCATCGGCAATATCTCGGACCGTCTGTCCCTTTCGTTGAACCTCAAGCCGGGATTCTCGGATACCAGCCGTGAAATCGTAGAGCTTACCAACGGGCTCCGCGCCGTGGATAACGCCGTCGAAATCAAATACGTTTCGAACGCCGAGGCTTTCGAAGTCCTGAAGAAGCGCGATCCAGAACTCGCCCGCGTCATCGAGAGCGACAAGGACAATCCGCTCCCGAGTTCGCTTTCCGTAAAGAACGTCCCCATCGCCAAATACGCCGAACTCGACGCCGTGGTCTCGAGCCACAAAAGCGCCGTACAGTACGACGCGGGAACGGGCAAGAAGACCATCGTCGACTACCGCGCGCAGTACGAGAAGATCAAAGGCCTTACCGACGTGCTCATGTCGATCCGGTACGGTATCATCGTCGTCGTGGGGCTTTTCCTTTTCGCGGTATCCGCCATCGTGTACAACGCCATCGGAAACAGCGTGTTCTACTACCGTGAGGAAATCCGCATCATCGGCCTTGTAGGGGGAGGGGCGCGCTTCGTATACGGTCCGTTCGCCGTACAGTGACTCGCGTACGCGCTGGTCGCCGCCGTACTTTCCCTCGCGACCTTCGCCTTCGTCATCAAGAGCGTGAATTTTTCGCTTCTCGCTGATTTTCCGATTTTCGTCGACAAATTCTTCGCGGAAAGGGACCAAGCCTTCCTGTCGGTCGTTTGTGCGCTGGCGTTCGTCGCGCTGGTGTCCGGATTCCTTTCTTCGTACCGCTTCGCGCGGCGCGCTACGTAGCCTCGGAACGGGGGATTTTTGAAAAAGTTGAGAAATTCATTTGCAACGTCCTTAAAAAAAAATATACTTCGCCCGCTTCTCTTGGAGTTGTAGCTCAGTTGGTTAGAGCGCTGCCCTGTCACGGCAGAGGTCGCGGGTTCGAGCCCCGTCAACTCCGCCATCATTGAAGTAAAGCCAAGACGTTTTCGTGGGGACTTAGCTCAGTTGGCTAGAGCACCTGTTTTGCAAGCAGGGGGTCATGGGTTCGACTCCCATAGTCTCCACCATTTTTTTTCTCCGACGAGCGAACCGATAGCGTACGGCCATTTAAAAGCCAAGCATCGGACATTTCTTTGTAATGAGCTCGATCGCGGGCAGCTTCCGTTAAATCTTTTTTTCTTCCCATGGGAGTCAGCAATAAAAGGCCCCGCTACCTCAACTACTCGGTCAACAAGAAGGGACCGAAGAGCGGTGGCAAAGTAGCCAATGCCATCAAGCACTATAAGAAGCTCCAGGCACGCGCGTCTTTCGAAGGGGAGACTCTCTGGATCAAGAACGCGATGACTTTCGTCCTCGCGAAGCTTCGGAAATACTCCGTTAATCTTAACAAGATCTAGTATGGCGAGGCTCACCACCCACGCGCACAAGAAGCTCAAGCGCGCAATGGACCGCATTACGAAGAAAATGGCTAAAACGCACTCCAAATAGGTTTGCTTTTCGCTAGTTTTCCATAGAATTCCTACGCTTTTTTAATTAACGATAATTTTTTGCCCCATGGCAACTTTTGACCGCTCCAAACCGCACGTCAATATCGGTACTATCGGACACGTCGACCACGGTAAGACCACGACGACCGCAGCAATCTCCCTCGTTCTCGCGAAGAAGTTCGGCGGCGACGTATTCGCCTTCGACCAGATCGACGCCGCTCCGGAAGAAAAGGCTCGCGGTATCACCATCAACACCGCTCACATCGAGTACTCCACCGCAGCTCGCCACTACGCTCACGTCGACTGTCCTGGTCACGCGGACTACGTTAAGAACATGATCACCGGTGCCGCTCAGATGGACGCCGCTATCCTCATCGTAGCAGCGACCGACGGTCCGATGGCTCAGACCCGCGAACACATCCTCCTCGCTCGCCAGGTAGGTGTTCCGTACATCGTCGTGTTCATGAACAAGTGCGACATGGTCGACGACGAAGAAATGCTCGACCTCGTCGAAATGGAAATCCGTGACCTTCTCTCGAAGTACGAATTCCCGGGCGACGACACTCCGGTTATCCGTGGTTCTGGCCTCGTAGCTCTCGAAAATCCGACCGACTACGAAAAGCCGTACGGCGCTAAGACCATCCTCGAACTCTTCGATGCGGTTGAAGCTTACGTACCGGTTCCGGAACGCGCTCTCGACAAGCCGTTCATCATGCCGGTAGAAGACGTCTTCTCCATCAAGGGACGTGGTACCGTAGTTACCGGTAAGATCGAACAGGGTATCATCAAGGTTGGTGACACTATCGAAATCGTAGGTATCAACGACACCCAGACCACCACCGTTACCGGTGTTGAAATGTTCCACAAGCAGCTCGATCAGGGCCAGGCTGGTGACAACGCAGGTCTCCTCCTCCGTGGTATCGAACGCGAACAGGTTGAACGTGGTCAGGTTCTCGCTAAGCCGGGTTCCATCAAGCCGCACACCAAGTTCGAAGCAGAAGTCTACGTCCTCACGAAGGACGAAGGCGGACGCCACACCCCGTTCTTCAAGGGTTACAAGCCGCAGTTCTACTTCCGAACTACCGACGTTACCGGAGCAATCGAGCTTCCGGAAGGCGTAGAAATGGTAATGCCGGGCGACAACATCAAGATGTCGATCGAACTCGGTTCGCCGATCGCTATGGAACAGGGTCTCCGCTTCGCAATCCGCGAAGGTGGACGCACCGTTGGATCCGGAGTCGTCGCTAAGGTCATCGCCTAAGTTTTCGATTCTCACGTGCTTCTCGGGAGTTCGCTCCCGAGAAGTCGTGAGGAAAGAAATTCCCCTTACTTTTCCACCAATACCGAGAATGTCCGAAAAGGCTACCAAGAAGTCGACCCGCAAGGCCGGCAGCATCCGCATCGTCGTTCGTGCTTTCGAACACAAGCTCGTTGACGAAGCCGTCAAGAAGATCGTTTCCACCGCCAAGGATTCCGGCGCGGTAGTAATCGGTCCGATTCCCCTTCCGACCAAGATCGAAAAGATCACCGTCAACCGCTCCACCTTCGTTAACAAGGACGCTCGCGAACAGTTCGAAATCCGCCGTCACAAGCGTATCATCGACATCGAAGAACCGTCCGCGAAGACCCTCGAGCTTCTCCAGGGCGTCAACATCCCGACCGGTGTCGGCGTTGACATCAAGGTAGCGTAATTCCGATTTAAACCGAATACCATGTCCCGCATCTGCCAACTTACCGGTAAGAAGACGTCCGTAGGAAACAGCGTTTCCCACTCCCTTCGCCACACCAAGCGCAAGTTCTACCCGAACCTCTTCTGGCGCAACGTTCGCGACCCGGAAACCGGACTCATGTTCCGTCTCCGTCTCTCCGCGAGCGCAATCAAGACCCTTAAGAAAAAGGGCGTCCTCTAATCGAGCTCGCTTTCCTTCCGCCCCGGTGGTGGAACGGTAGACACGAGGGACTTAAAATCCCTTTCCTTCCGGAGTACGGGTTCGAGCCCCGTCCGGGGCACCATCAAGAACTCCAATCCGGCTCCGGCCCCCACATATCTTCCCCCATACCATGCTTAAGATCCGTCTTTCCCGCGCAGGACGCAAACACGTTCCGTTCTACCGCATCGTTTTGACCGAACACTCCCAGGCAGCCAAGCACGGCTACATCACCGTTCTCGGCCACTACAATCCGATCACGAAGGAATTCGCCTTCGACAAGGAAGCCGCAGACAAGTACGTCAAGAACGGAGCCCAGTACTCCGACACCCTCAAGAAGCTCATCGAACGCAACGCCTAGTTCCGTTTCGAAGTTCCCATAGAGTAGGCCTAATTCTTCCCGTTATGCAAAGCGCCTCCGAATTTCTCACCTTCGTGGTATCCTCCTTGGTCGATTCGAAAGAACTGATCGAGATAACCGAACGCGAAGACGAACTCGGTACGTTGCTCACCCTCAAGGTGGCAAAGGAAGACATGGGGACGATCATCGGGAAAGAGGGGAAGACCATCCAAGCGATTCGGACGGTTCTCCGCGTATATGGGTCGAAGGCCGATAAACGGGTCAATCTCAAAATTATCGAAGAATAAGGAAATACCCCCTCACGGGGGTTTTCTTATTGCTCCCGTGACATTGACAAACTTGTAAATGTCATTATAGACATTTACGTACATTCATCATTCCCTATGAAACAACTTCTTGGAGCCGCCGTCATATCCCTTCCCCTGCTTACCGGATGCGGCAACGCGGAAACCGCTCCGGATTGGAAATGCGTAGAACGCGCCGATTTCTCCCAGACCGAAAAATCGGCAGTTTGGAACGTCGAAAGGACCATGGAAGACAAGGTCGTTCGCGTTTGCGCGATACTGAATTCAACCTCGACCGTCCGGACGAGCCGTTTCTATTTTCAGGACGGACGGTTCGTCGATTCGGACGCGTCGGTAGCCCCGGTTCCCAAAGAAGGAAATTAGCCACCGATTCGACTCTGGAAAATTTTACTTTTCCGCACCTTCGCATATAACGGTATCCGCAAGTACGAGCCTTTTTCCCGCCCCCATGCTTATCGAAACCGCTTACGCAGCAGAAGCCATCCTCGATTCCCAGAAGGTATACGAAATCGACGACATCATCCGCGTATCCATCGCGCTCGTCGTCCTCGTATCCGGCATCATGTCGGTATTGTTCGTCATCTGGGGTGGCGTCATGCTCATCCTCTCCGGCGGCAAGGACGAAAAGGTGAAGCCCGCGATCAATTCCATCCGCTACGCGGTACTCGGAATCATCCTCATCGTCATTTCGATCTTCGCGGCTCCGAAGCTCGGCGACCTTCTCGGTCTCAACGTTTCCAAATACGTTTCGCCCAAGGCCATCTTCGCGACGATCCAAGACCTTTCGGGAAAGCTCTTCGGCAAATCCGACACCATCGACATCGGCTCCTCGGGTTCGTCCGGGAACGACAGTCTCCCTTCCGACTTCTCGGATCTCTAGGGCCTAAAATCCCCTCCGGCATACGGAGGGGATTTTTTTATTCCAAAGGCATTTTCCAAACGCGTTCCCGAGTGACGTGGTTTCCGCCTATGCAGTCGTAGCGTACGTATTCTTCGTAGCTGACGGTAAGGACCTTTCCATCCGACGAAGTGTGGAAATTCCTTACCGCCCTGGGGGAGCCGATTCTCGAAACCGGAGCCGCGGAGTTCGGAATGAAGGAAAAGGGACCGATGTCCCCGTATGAGAAGGTTCCTCAGCTGAACGAGAGACGGGAGGGGAATGACTTGTCGGATCAGACGGTTTCGTAGAGATTGTCCTGCAGGGTCGTCGGATCACCGTCGCCGACGATGAAATACGGGAACGCGCGTCGGTATTTTTCCACGCCTACGAGGAAGTACTGCGCCGTGACTTGGTACGCGCCTTTCGGTACGGGGCTGGGACTTATTCAAGAAATGGCGAGTTTTGCGGGCGATCAGACGGAATACGAATAGGTCGAACCCGAGAAATACGCCGTGGCGACGTTTCCGGACACCGTGACGGCTCCTCATGAGGGAATGAAGTCGAACGCGTAACTTCCGAGCGATGAAGGGGGGATTCTCGAGCCTCAGAGGGTGAGCTTTACGCTATCGAACGAAAATGCCGCGTCCGAACGGAAAGATCCCGAGAACGCGCTTCCGTTTGGAATGGGATTGCCGATGGTGCCGAATATTCCAGTCGAACCCGCCACGCGGACGTCCACCCCGTCAGTCGCGATTTCGTGCGGATGCCGGATGCCGGATTCCGGTCCGGCGAACGTCGTCGCCGTTCCTCCCGCGAGAAGGAGTACCCGGTCGTTTCCGGAATCGGCCACGAGATACCTTCCGCCGCCGAGGTCGGCAACGGCGCTCGGGTATCGGAGTTCGGTAGAGGTTCCCGCCGAACCGTTCCCTCCGCCGTTTCACGGATTTCCGGTTCAGAGTACGACCGCGTTCGAGGAGTCGCGCACGACGTGGCCCGTATGGTCGACCGTCATTCCCGGAGCGCTTTCGACGCCGTAGGGGGCGTATGTTTCCAAAACCTCCAGGATTTCTCCGGTTCCGGAGAGGTCGGTAGTGCCCGAGTAGGCGTCGCAGAGGCCGGACACGCTTCTGACCGCGAGCAGCGAGAGCGGGGCCGACCGCCGTTCATTCTTCAACAGGATGCCGCTTCCGTACGGCGCGTCGAATTTCCCGTCGTACAGGAGTTTTCCTCCGAAGGCCGCCATTTTTCAAACCGCCCCGTCGAAATCGGAGGAGGCGGCGTTCTCTTC
>JBAQKV010000125.1:0-2538 GCA_049301335.1 Patescibacteria group bacterium | reverse complement strand
AATCAAAACATTACAAACGGTCCCAATAACATGGACTATAAAATCCATAAAATAGGGAAAAACAGTTGACCGATATCCGGATTATGGGCATTGTCCACATCACCATACCCGCGAGGCGAGACCCATGACCAAAAAGAATCCCCTGAACCTTCGTAGAACACCGCTGGAAACGGCTTTACTGTTGGCCGTCATCGCTAAGCGTTCCGGGAGACGGTTCGCCAAGGTAGGCAAAGAAACGCTGAAGATCACGAGCGGGCGCGAGCGCTTTTCTGAATCGATCATCGCCCAGATCACGGCCGAGCTTTACGAGCTCGGATACGAAGTAGTTCGTCCCGCACAACTGACTTGGGTTCTAATTCCCTGCGCGCAAGTCGAGTCGGCGTCCAAGACCGTGACCGTCAAACGTTGGCTTTCGGACGATGAAAAGGAAGCCTTAGAAAAGGGGCTTCCCCTCAAGATCAGCGACCTCGAAGACGAACTCGAAGACGATTCCGCGAGCGACGACCTGGACGAAGGGGACGAGGCATGAGCGGACAGAAGGAATGCCAGGCCATTACCATCGTCCGTTACGACCAGGGTAAGGCGTAAGGCGGGAGAAGCTACGTCACCCGTCGACGCGGCTATATGGAGGTCGCGATACCGAAGTCCGGCGGAGGCGTGGAGTGGTACGACGGATTCAGACAAACCCGGACCGGATATTTCCGACTGATGGATTGCGGCGGTTATCAGGAAATCGTCCTTCGCCGCCTCAGCCCCCGCGTCTACAAAGGTTTCGGACAGGTTGAGGGGAAAGGTTGTACCGTGAGCGTATATCTTTGGCCCGGCCAATAGCGGAACTCACCCGTAACGTATCAGCACCGGCTGCCATGTGCGTTTCTCAAAATCGTCGATCACACTGAATCGTTCGTTAAACCAGCTCCGCGAGGCTAGGCGGTTGATTCCAATCCCGAACGAATCGTAATACTGGCGTCGGCGGAAAACGCAGCGACCAGCAAGAAAAGAAGCCGAATTTCATCGCCTCAGCGATTCGATTCCGTTGTAAATCCTTCGTTTTGCAACAATCGACATAACGGCGGCCCTCAGACGAAAGGCATCCGCAGTGCTCGTCGTCATTCAATTCAAGCATTCGTTCGTACGGTTGCGAGACTGCTTGTGGTCCCGGCCAGCGCCCGAAGGCTTCGTAATGGAGGTGGCGCAATGCCCATACGGAATATAGATCGAGAAGCGTAACGAGGGGATCCCCGAACGCCCACGTGCCGTCCCTAGGTTCGTAAGCGCAGATGGATCCATCGGGAAAATTCGTGTGGCGCGGCCCGATCCAGGTCGCTCCCGCGATCTCGCTGTACCAGAAGGCCCAACTCCTGACCTCCTTTCTTTCCGACGAAACTCCGACGAGAAATCCCGCCTTCCGCCCGAGTCCAGGAAGGAGGGAGCTTTCCGCGAACAGCCAAAAGCCCCCGTCCTGCCACCATATCCGCGCGCCCGGGTAGGCTTCGCATACCGAACTTAGCGATTCTCGGTAAACGGCGCTTTCGTCTGTGCCGACGACCGGTGGGGGACCACTGGACGGCCGTGGTCTTCCGGCGCCCCATGGTTCTCCGGGCGTCCCTTGCCGTCCGACGGCCCCTGGCCGTGAGTCGGTTGCGGGTCTTCTCTGTCTTTCTGGTTCATAGTAATGCTCCTCGCCCGGCCGGTTAAGGGAATCGGTAGATTGGCCGGGCATTACAAATCCACCGTTTTTCACTTTGGGGAAGACGTGACGGTCAAGTTGCCGCCCAATCTCCCCCAGCAGTTCTTGCGTATCTCCATTCATAAACTGAGTCCTAGCGGAAAGTGCGACGATGCGGCCATTCGCTCTTTGCGAAGTTCGTTGCCGATATTGCAGATGTCTTTTTCCATGGTCACTCACGCTTCAGGGCTCAGTTCATTTACTACGTCGGGCACTTGATTTCCATGCGGTAATTGATGTCTACTCGCATGGTGTATTCATATTCAGGCACCGACGAGATCCAGGTGCATACGTTGTAGGACTCCCGAGATGACGTTTGCGGACGGCGCTAAGAAATTTTTTTGCGCGCATCCGGAACCCTGGACATGGGAGTCCTACTAGAGAGAGTCCCGGCCAATGTGTTCAATGGAACTATCCGATAATCAACTTAGCCTGAGCGAGGTAGAGGCAGAACTGCGCGATTTGTCCGGTGGTCCGGATTGGAAACGCGCCGAGAGCTTGTCTCGAATGTGCGCGGCGGGACTGAGCGACTGGACGCCGGAAGACTTACTCGCCGAGGCGTTGGTCAAATTGCTGGGCGGCGAACGAGTGTGGAGGCGTGGGGTCTCCCCGCTCGTGACGCTCAAGACGATAATGCGGAGCATTTCGAGCAACAACCGCAAGAAGGCCAAGAACGGACCGATCGACCAGTTCGCGAAGGTGGACGTCGGCGCGGGAGAATCGGACGAAGACGCACTCCCCGGCGTCCAGCCGGAGGACCAGCATACGCCCGAAGAGATAATCGACGGCCGAAGCCAGTTGCGATACAT
>JBAQKV010000124.1:0-7925 GCA_049301335.1 Patescibacteria group bacterium | reverse complement strand
TTGGTATACGGCACCGTATCCAACAAAGGATGTCCGTCGGTAGCGGAATTCGCCGCATCCTCCAATTCTTCCGTTTTCGGCATCTGAGGAGCGAACCTCACGCTTGAGGGAATCGGCGGACGTTGCCTCTACTCATACGCCGCGCCTAAGGGCGCCGTATTCGGTAAGGCGTCGTGTTCGTCTTGCCCGTGCGCGTACGACGTGGATTTCCTCTCCGATGCCCGCCATTGCGACGTGCTCTTTCCGGCAATCCTTTCTCAGGATAAGAAAACCGTGTTCGGACGCGGGGCGATATACGAACTGCGGTAGGCCATCCGTCTTGTAAAACGTTTAAGATAGGTTAGCATCGTGCGAACCTATCTTTTTTATTACCTACGCGTCCGGTATGAAATCCTTCTTCGATTCATCGAGATGAACGGGTGTCAGCGATTCGGTTTCGAGTCGGGTTAGAAAGATCCTCCAGAAGGCGGCTTCGAGGCGCTGGTCCGGTTTCACGCTCGCTGAACTCATCGTCGTCGTCGCCATTCTCGCGGTTCTTGCGGCGATCGGTTTCCTCGCGCTTTCCGGATATTCTCAGGACGCCCGCGATTCCGCGGCCAAGGCGAACGTGAGGTCCGTACTTACCGCAATCAGGTCCGAATCCGCGCTTACGGGCAACTCCCCACGACGGTACGTCGTCCACGATTCGTCGCTTACCGGCGTCGCGCTTTCTTCGGCGTTCGTAGAATTTTCCGGAAAACAAATCTTCCTTACCGGTGGCGCTTGGAACTCTCCTAATACGAATTATTCGGCCGGAAATCCCGATTGGGCGGCATTGAAACTCAATCCTTCGAAATTCAGAACGTCGGCGTTCCCGTTTGTCCGATTCGATTCCGCGCTGGCCGCCTACGATCCGAAAACGGTCTCCATCGGTGCCATGGACGTTGTCGAATTCTCGGCGAACGGCACGGCACGCGCACGCGCGTATCTTCAGGGTGCCGCAATCCTTTCCAACGGTACCGCGTACGTAACCGGGGACGCTCCCGGCTTCTCTTCCTCTACGGGAGCTTCTCTCGGACTCATCCGCGATTTGGCAAAAACGTCTTCTACCGGAGCGCTCGTGGATACCGCGCAGTCCCTCGTACCGAGTTCTTCGACTCCGGCCGGATATTCTCTCGCGAATTCCCTCCGCCTCGACGCTTCCAAAGGGTGATATTTGAGCAAGACTCCGCCGTCCGGCGGAAACCTTACGACCTGGACGATGAGTTTTTGGACGAAACGCTCGAAACTCGGAGCGTTGCAGGACTTGTTCTGAGCCCTCTCGGGCGTGGGTGCCACTACGGAATTCTGATTCAACGCTTCCGACCAGCTCTTTCTCGCATGGAACTCGTACAATACGTATACGAGCAGTGCGGTATTCAGGGATCCGTCGGCCTTTTACCATATCGTGGTCACTTGGGACACTTCCAACTCCACCGCCACCGACCGTGCCCGAATCTACGCGAACGGCAAACGCCTCCCGGTAGTGATTGCCGGCTCGAACCCTTCTCCTTGACTGACTTCGTACTGGAATTCTT
This sequence comes from Patescibacteria group bacterium, assembly GCA_049301335.1. Lineage (GTDB taxonomy): Bacteria > Patescibacteriota > Gracilibacteria > BD1-5 > UBA2023 > JANJWP01. The sequence goes on along the minus strand of JBAQKV010000124.1, from coordinate 6,369 downwards.
CCTCGCTTTCCAACATGATCGGACGGTTCGGTTCCATCAATTACGACGGACTTCTTTCGTCTGTTGATTTCGTTGACGGACAGGCGCTCGACGCGTCTTCTTTCTGAGAAACCGATCCCGCTTCCGGTTCATGGAGGCCGAAGCAGTTTGCCGGAACCTACGGCACCTGAGGGTACCGTCTCGATTTTTCCAGCTGAGCTACCGCAGCCTCTCTCGGAACCGACGGTTCTTGAAGGGGGAACGCGTTCACACCTTCGGCTTGAATCGACCTGAACGACCGTCTGTCGGATTCCCCTACGAACAATTTCCCCACGCTCAATCCGCTCGACTGGTATTCTTCCGCTCCTACGATCTCGAGCGGCAATTTGAAAATCACCGCGAATGCCGCTACGCACCAGCAGACGAAAGCCACGCAGGCTTTCCCGAAGACCTGAAAATGGTACTGGGAAGCCGTAACGACGACCACGGCTTCGGCGTATTCCGTCCATTCTCTCTGAGTGGCCACTACGGCCATGGGAACCTCTTGACCGGTAAAAACCAGCACCGCGTACTTGAATAATTACGGACAGGCGGGTAATCAGAACAGCCTCATCTTTTCGAACGGAGGATCCGTGAACGTTCAAACGGTCAATGCCGGATACGCGCAAACTGCTGGCGACGTCATGAGATTCGCGTACGATGCCGATTCTTGAAAATTCTGGATAGGCGTAAACGGAAATTGGTTCGGTTCCTCGGGAGCTTTCGACGGTAACCCCGCTTCCGGAACGAATCCGGTCGACACGCTTTCGGGCGCGTACGCTTGGGCCGCGTATTCCAATCCGTACGGCGCCCAATCGGAAACCTACAATTTCTGACAATGAGGCGTATCGGGCGTCGCGTACGACGCGGGATCGCTCTGATCTTTCAATTATCCGGCCCCCGCGGGATTCAAGGCGCTCTCCACCGCGAATTCCCCGACGCCGGCAATCGCGAACCCGTCGCAGTATTTCGACATCGTGACGTATTCCGGCAACGGTTCCACGCAGAACGTCGGATGACTTTCCTTCCGACCGGACATGGTTTGGGGAAAAGCCCGAAACGCCGTCGACGCGAACTGGCTGTTCGATACGACCCGGTGACCGAATAAAATTCTGAGAACGGATTCCACGCTCTGAGAATCGACCGCGTCCACGCTGACTTCGTTCAACGCGGACGGATTCTGAGTCGACGTGAACATCAGCCAGAGCGGCCGTAATTTCGTCGCCTGGAATTGGAAAGAAGGCGCGCTTCCGGGGTTCGACGTCGTCACGTATTCCGGCGACGGTTCGAATACGCGCCAGATTCCGCACTCGCTCGGTTCGGTCCCGGCCATGTATTTCACGAAGAACCTCGACGGCTACAATAACGCCCAAGGGTTCAACGACTGGTCGGCGTATCACAAATCGATCAACCAGTCCTGAGCGGCCAATACCAACGGACCCTGGTGCGCTTGGTTCTATACCACGTCCGCGCCCGCATCCTGAGTCGGCGGATTCGGCGGAACCCCTTCATCGTCGTACTTCTATCCAAATCAGACGGCGTACGACAACGTCTCGTGAAAAAATTACGTAGCCTACCTGTGGTCGGAGGTTCCAGGTTTCTCGAAGTTCGGAAGTTACGTGGGGAACGGTAATGCCGACGGACCGTTCATAAACCTCGGTTTCAAACCGAAATTCTTCATGATTAAGAACATCTCCAGAGCCGGCACCCGTTGGAGCATGTTCGATTCCGCCCGCAATCCCAACAACGTCGTCTATTCCGCGCTCAGTCCGAATTTTACGAACGTCGAAGACAATTCCACCTCCTATTGGCTTCTCGATTTCGTTTCCAACGGAGTCAAGTTCAGGGATTACCTCTCCTGAGATACGGAACTGAACTATCCGGGCGATACCTATCTCTATGCGGCCTTCGCCGAGGCGTCGTTCTGAGGAGCGGGCATCGTTCCGGCTACCGCCAAATAGCGCTCTTGTCACCAGGCCGTTTCGCCCATTTGCGCGAAACGGCATTTTGGAGTAAGATAGTCGAAAGAACGTAACCGATCCGTTCCATGAATTATCTCATTTTAAAGAGCATCGTCGACGCGACCCTTTCCGGCTACGTTTGCCGCAACTGTTCTGCCCGTGCGACCGATAAGGACATCCACGTACTCGGTACCGCCGGCAACGCGCTCAATCTCGAAATCACGTGTCCGCACTGCCAGACCGTCGGCGTAGTGAAGGCCGAAGTGAACATGCTTCCGCCCGGAGGTCCCGCGAACCGCGAAGCCCACGCCTTTTTCGAAAACCTCAAGAATTCGATGGGGAAGGGGGGCGAGGCCGATTCCATCAAGGATTCCGACATTCTCGCCATCCGCGAAAGCCTGAAGAAATCCGCATCCGTAAAAGATTTGTTCAACTAATATGATCGCACGCATCCTCTGGAGTTTCATTCTCGTCGCGACCTGTTACGTACTTGCCGTATTCTTCATGCCTGAAAAGGCCGACGAACTCGGCGACGTTTTCGGAATCAAGCAGTTCAACGTCATCCTCCGCGAAGCCAAGAGTGGGGGAGCCCAGGATATAAAGATGAATCTCGATTCCGGTTCGGGGGGTTACCTTTGAGATTTGCAAGGTACCGTCAACCAGGCCCGCAGCGTCGTCGAAACCACGAAATCCACCATAGAAACGAAAGTGAACCAGACGAAAAAAGTGGTAGACTCCGTTCAGAAGACCGCCGGAGCCATAGAGGAACTCAAGAGTAACGTATCGGATCTCACGACCCTTTCCGGTTCATCGGGCTCCGGAACCAGCTCCACCGGTGCTTCCGTATCGGGTTCCGTACGTACGAACCGTAAATAACAACGTTATGGAAGGATACCGAAGAAGAAGGATCTCGAACAACGCCGACCCCCGGAATTCCTCCGGGGTTTTCGGTTCTTTCTTTCGAACGCTCGCCATCATCGCGGTCCTTTTCGGGGGCGCGTACTGGTACGTCTCGTCATTCGGCGCGACGCCGGTGAAGAACATGGCGTTTTCCATTACGAAAGGGGAGACCGTTTCCTCCCTTCCGAAGAAGCTCAAGCTCGATACCGGATGGAGGTCGAAACTCTATCTCAAGTATTTCGCTCCGGAGGCCACCGTCCAGGTAGGTACCTACCGCATCGAAACTCCCATGACCTTTGAGCAGGTATTCACCAAGGTGTTGCCGAATCCCCAAACGAAAGACGTCACCGTCACCTTCCTTCCCGGTTGGACGGTCTACGACATCGACGCCTATCTCGTCGACATGGGAATGATCGAAAAGGGTCAGGTTTCGACCATGGCCGAAGACGATTTCAAATACCTTCAGGATACGTACGCCTTTCTCAAAGGTCGCAAGACCGTCGAAGGATTCCTATATCCGGATACCTACCAGGTGCGTCCGGCAGCAAGCGTGACGAGCATCCTTTCGAAGGCGCTTTCCAATTTCGACAAGAAGATCTATTCGAAACATAAAGACCTCTCGACTTCGTTCTACGATACGCTCATCCTCGCTTCCATCGTGGAGAAGGAGGAGCGTTCGGTCCCCAATAAGGCGAAGGTCGCGTGAGTGCTGCAGCGGCGCATCGACGGCGACTGCGCGGACACGGGCAAGACTATCGGCGCCGACGCGACGTTTTGTTACCCCTACGCCATTACGAGCAAAGAATGCACGCCGTCGTTCATCGTGAACCATCTGGACGAAGATACCCAGTACAACACGAGAAAGCATTCCGGACTCCCTCCGACGCCCATCTCCAACCCCACGGACGACAGTTTCGTCGCCGCGAGGAATCCCGAAGGAGCCGCGTGCTATTACCTCCACGATTCCGACGGCATCATTCATTTCGCCAATACCGCCGCCCAACATAACGCCAATAAGGCGAAGTATCTGAGATAACGAAAAAACCCCTCGCGAGAGGGGTTTTCTTTTTTCTTCCGGAGGCTTATTCCGGCAGATACGGCACGTACCCGGAGAGACCGATCATACGGTCCGCCAGTTCGGCTTCTTCTGTACGCATTTGTGCCTGCGTACGGGCTTGCTTACGCTCGTTGCGCTTGCGCGCGATGCCACGGATGGCCTTCATGATGCGTTGTCCCATTACGGACTCCTTTTCTCTATTTGTTTAAAATTTTGACCCGGCGTTTGACGACCGTATACATTTTTTGTTCCACGCTCGGTATGCCTTGCGGGGTTGTGATAGTATCCAACGGATTATAAATGCAAGCGATTCGTATGAAAAAGTCTTGAATTCCATAAAATCTATATATACTCCGTACATAAGAAGACGGATTAATAACCGATTTTTCCCATGCTTACCGACAAGCAGCAGCGGGTGCTCGACATCGTCACCAAGTACATACGCGAACACGGAATGTCGCCGACGCTCGAAGAAATCCAAATCGAGTTGGGCGTCCGAAGCAAACATTCGGTGGTTCAGTTCCTCGAGTACCTCGACAACAAGGGGTACATATCCAAGGGGAGGGGATACCGTTCCATTCGTCTCGGTGAACGCATTACCGCGTCCCAACTCGCGATTCCGATTCCGATTCTCGGATTCGCCAACGCCGGCCGTCCGCTCGCGTTCGCTGACGAAACCGACGTGGGAACCATCATGGTTTCCAAGAGCATCATCGGCGCCGACGAGAAGAAATACTTCTGCGTCCGGGTCCACGGAACCTCGATGAACCGTTTCCTCGTGAAAGGGAAGCCCCTCGCCGACGGTACCGTCGCGCTCATCGACTCTTCGTACCGTACGGTCGACGACCCGAACGCCGCATACCTTTGTATCGTAGACGGCGCGGCCACGCTCAAGAAGGTGAAGATGGCAGGGGAGTCGCTCTACCTGGTTCCCGAATCCAACGACGTTTCCCATTCTCCGTTGGTACTCTCGGGATCCGATCATTTTTCCATAAACGGCAAAGTCGTCGACGTATACGATTTTTCCTAAACGCGTTCCGAAGCGTCATGAAACGTACCGACGTTTCGAATTATGAAACCCTCCGAAAAACCGGAGGGTTTCATTTGATTTTCCGTACGTTCGGCGTAATCTCCTATAAACGCTTAACATAACTTACATTATGTTAAGCAAAGGATATTACGACTTTCGTCCCCCGCTTTCCATGTTTTGAGAAAATCTCGCACGTTCGATCGATTCGTTCATTACGTACCTTCGAATTCATAAGCAAGCTTCCGAACGTACCGTCGAACAGTACGCGTTCCATCTTTCGGAGCTTCTCCGCTACCTCGAACCCGAATTGGAGATTTTTGAGGACGGTCCGACGGATTTTCGACTCGCCTTCTATCGTACCCCGAAAACGACCGAAAAAAAGGCCTCAAAAACGCGCGTTCGCGAATATTTGCTTACGCAGAGTCGTGCGACCACCGAAAACGTGAATATGACCGATTTAGACGGTTTTCGCGTTTTTTTGGTCCAAAAATGACTTTCCACGTCTACGGCCAACGCCTACATGGTTTCCATTCGGTCATTTTTAAAATTCCTGAAGAAGCGCGGCGAATCTTCGATAGATCCCACGACCGTCGAACTCGCGAAACGGCGCGACCGTCACGTGACGTTTCTGGAAGTCGATGAAGTCGAGCGTCTCTTCGACACTTGTTCATGACCGGACATTCAAGATAAGCGCGACCTCGCGATTCTCGAATGCATCTATTCGACCGGACTCCGTATCTCTGAGCTCACCAGTCTCGACCGCGACAGGATCAATTTCGAAACCCGGGAATTCGCCGTCCGCGGAAAAGGCGGGAAAGTTCGTGTCGTCTATCTTACCGAACGCGCCGCGAAGCGGATTTCGGACTATCTTGAAGCCCGGCACGACGACTTCGCTCCGCTCTTCATCCGGCATAACTACTGACCTGACTATCTCAAAAAACCGAAGGACGAAGACTGGAATTCCGTAAATCAGGAACTGGAAAAATCGCTCGGTTCCAAGATCTGAACGGCTAAAAAAAAGGCGCTCGAATCCGATGACGTCAGGTTGTCGCGCAACTTCATCACGACCACGGTTTCCAGGCGCGCTCTCCAGGCGGGCATCGTAAAAGACGTTTCCGCCCATACGCTCAGACATTCGTTCGCCACCACGCTGCTTACCAACGGGGCTGACATCAGAGCCATCCAAGAACTTCTCGGACATTCGTCGATCAGCACGACGCAGGTATATACCCACGTTACCAATCCGAGATTGAAAGAAATCCATGGAAAATTCCACTCGGAAATCTAGCCCCCATTCGGGTTTCAGAGATACTTAGGTACCGGTTACGAAACAGTTTCCGCCCTCGCGTTTCACGACGTCGAGGGCTTTTTCGTACGCGTCGGCATAGCGTTTGTCCCGAGCG
>JBAQKV010000123.1:0-7305 GCA_049301335.1 Patescibacteria group bacterium | reverse complement strand
AGCCACGACGTCACCGAACTCGAACGCCTCCGTCACGTCCATGCGGCTGCCGCGGCTTCCATGGTGCATCTCCAGACCGGCCTTCCGAACCGCAACCAGCTCGTGGAGGACCTGAAGGTCCGAACGTATCCGACGCTCGCGGTCGTGCACGTGAACCATATGATCGAGGTGAACAACGCCTACGGACCGGAAATGGGGGACAACGTCCTCGTCGCGGTGGGGTGACGCTTGGCGGGATTGTTCCGCAGCAAAGGCGGCGAAGCGTACAAACTGGAAGGCGCCGACTTCGCCATCGTTTGTCCTGAAAACGCGACGGCGGAATCCATCGCCCAGTTCCTTTCGCATTTGAACGAATTGGAAATCGCTCACGAAGGTTCGAAAATCCCCCTTTCTTTTTCCGTGGGCATAGTGTCCGACGGTTCCGATGGCAAGGAAATGCTTATGCGCGCGTACATCGCGCTCCACCAATCGCGCGAACGCGGCGAGCCGGCCGTGCTTTTCGATTCCACGCTCCTTACGAGCGCGTTCTTCCGCGAAGGCCTCGAAATGGTATCCCTCGTGAAGTACGCCCTCGAAAAGGACCTTTTCGTTCCTTTCTATCAGGAGATCCACGACAATGCCCCGTACGCGTCGCCTCGGAAAAAGGTGGAATGCCTCGTCCGGATGTTCGACCCGGCCGATACGGTTTCGGTCATCGCTCCGGGCAAATTCCTCACCGCCGCGAAAAAAGGCGGACACCTCCGTTCGATTACTCGCGTCATGGTCGAAAAGACTTTCGCCCACCTCGCCGATACCGATACCGAATTTTCCATAAACCTTTCCGCCGACGACGTTACCGACCTCACGTTCGTCGATTTCATTCGCGAATCCATCGTGAAGTTCGGAATGCGTCCTTCGAGGGTCATTTTCGAAATTCTCGAAGGCATCGACACCTCCAAGAGCGAACTCATGGTAGCGATCGCTCACGAACTCAAGTCCCTCGGTTGCAAGATCGCCATCGACGACTTCGGATCCGATAACGCGAACCTCACGCGCATGATCGATTTCGCGGCCGATTACATCAAGATTGACATGAAGTACGTTCGTTGAATAGACACGAACCCACGAAACGAAAGCCTTCTCCGCCATATTATCGGATACGCTCACGAAAATAACATCCTCGTCATCGCCGAGGGCGTCGAAACCCAGGAAGAACAGGAAGTCCTCGTTCGTTTGGGGGCGGACTATTCACAGGGTTATCTGTTTTCCAGACCTGCGCCCACCGTTTAAATCGCTTGTGTTTTTAAACCGATTTGCTTTTTATAGAGCATTGGTGAAAATACGGGGGCTTATCCATTCCCTCGCAGTATGTCGAACAAGAAGACCGTAGCGGTATCCGCATCCGCCCTCGCGGCACTCGCCCTCGTTGGGTGCAACAAGGAAGAAGCTCAGGTACCCGCACCGGTTCCGCCGGTTGCCGTTACCCCGTCCGTCGAAATCAATCCGGCCCCCGTAGCCGCTCCGGCACTCGTTTCCACCGGTACCAATGCCGCTCCGGCCGCAGTCTCGGGTTCCGAGCGTACCGTCGAATTCAACCAGCCGTATTCCCTCGGTACCCAGACCGCGTACCTCAAGGGTCGCATGGTACTCGAAAACGGTATCGTGAAGTCCGTCGAAGTTCCGGGCGCGCAAGGGCCGCAAGCCACTTTCGCGGCAGGAATCGGAGACGAAGCGTACGGCAAGCCGGTCAAGGGACTCCAGATCGACACCATTTCCGGTGCGAGCCTCACGACCGCGGCGTTCAATGAATTCCTCAAGACCGTAGAGTAGTCCTTTGAAAAGAAAGTTCGACTATACTTTCCGCGCCCTCGGGTCCCTGTTCGTCATCACGTTTTTCCGTGATGACGACGGGGGCCTTGACGCGTTCGTCCAAACCGTTTTCAAAAGGATTTCCCATTTCGAAGGGGAATTTTCCCGCTTCGTTCCCGATTCCTCCTTATCGGTACTGAACCGCTTGGGCAGGCTTTCGGTTTCCGACGAGTTTCTCGAACTCCTTTCCGTTTCGGGCGAATGCTACCGCCGCTCTTCGGGCTATTTCAATCCCTTGCGGAACGTCGCGCTTCTCGGATATTCCGAGGATTTCGAAAGCGGGAACTTCGTGCCGGAGATTCCCGCTTCGCCGCCGCGGACGGATTTTGAAAACGTACGCGCAGAAGGAAGGGAAGTGATTCTTGAGCCCTGAATGAAGCTCGATTTCTGAGCCGTAGGAAAAGGGTTTCTCGCGCAAAAAACGGCCGATTTTTTCGTAGGATCCGGGTATTCCGACGCGATATTGAATTTCTGAGGGGACGTCTTCGTCATTTGAGGCAACGCTACGGAAACGTTCCACAGGGTCGCCGTCGCGTCGCCTTTCGAGGAAGGGTGAGTTTTCGCCACGCTGGAATTGTCGAACGTTTCGATTTCTTCTTCCGGGGAGTATTTGCGCAAATGGAGGGTGGGGGAGGACGAATTCCGCCACATCGTTTTTCCGACGACGGTTCCTGCCGGCGAAGAATGCGCTTCCGTAACGGTCGTCGACCCTTCGGGGGCAGTGAGCGACGCCTTCGCTACGGCGCTCTTCGCCGCATGAGCCGCGAAAGGGTTGGAAATCGCCGTTTCGGCCGGAATCGACGCGCTCATCGTGAAAGACGACCGGCAGGTCGCGACCACTCCGGGTTTCGCCGCGAAGTACGGATTACGTTCTGGCGGCATCTCCGAATAGCCCCGTTGGAGATACGGACATACGCATAAAAAAAGAAGGACCCGAAGGTCCTTCTTTTTCGTTGGTCGGATTACCAGGTCCGAGCGAGCTCGTTGAGCCGATCCATCTGTTCCGCGAGCGAGATTCCTTTCGCGGTCAGGGAATACCGGATGCGTACCGGCTTGTCGCAGATGATCTTCCGGTCGACGATACCGTATTCCTGCATGTCGGTAAGGCGTTCCGACAGCATTCTGGAGTTAATGCCCGTAGCGCTTTTCTGAATCGCCGAGAAAGTATCCGCCCCGCCGTGTACGGCGTGGAGAATGATGATGATCCATTTCTTCGAGATGAAATCTATCAGCTCGGTGACTTTACATTTTTCGGCCATGTTCCTTGTTGTTCGATATCGAGTATATCCCCCGGGTTAAAATATTCAAGGGACTTGTCCCAGTATGCGTTTTTTCATATCTTGACTTGTAAAAATACGCATTTGGTTACATTCATTATCAGAGCCCGATTCAAAATGGCAACCGCCGATCGGCCGTTCATTCACATTCTCGACCAAAGGAGCCGAACATGGCGCAAAATCCGTCATCAAAAGATGGTTCGAGCGCTTTCGCGAACGACGAGGACCAAGTCCGAGACGTAACCGAAAACGCGAATATGGACCTGTTGTGCTTCCACGTCAAAGACGACGCGGGGCGAACCAAATTTTTGGCAGTAAACGTCCTGAGGGCGCACGAAATCTGCGCCTATTCCGACGAAGTCCGCAACGCTCTGGTTTCCGTTGGAAAAGCCGGCTCGAACGGCGTTGTCCACGGTACTTTTTCCCATCGCGGCGACCTCGTGGCCGCAGTCGACCTCCGGGCTTGGTTCTACGGGGCCCCGGATTCCGATTACGACCGCTACCTCATCATCATGGCCGCCGGTTGTTCGATGGCGTTTCTCGCCAAGTCCGACCCGGATCCCTTCCTCGTTTCGAAGGGGAGTTGGGAATCGATCGACCTCCGTGCGAATCCGCTGTATGCCGGAGGACGTTGCGAAAGGGCCGCGAGAATCCTCAAGGGTCCCCAGAAAGGGGCCCTCGTCGACATCGTGGACCTCGACCAACTCGTTTCCGAACTCAATCCCGACCACTTCGAGAACCGTCTGGCGATGGTGCAGCCGGTGAAAACCAAAGAGTTTCGAAAGATTCTGCTCGTTGACGATTCCAATACGGCCCGTAAACAGGCCGCGAGGATTTTCCAACATGCGGGATTGTCCGATTCGCAGGTTTTCAGCGCGCCCGAAGATCTGCTCGGACATCTCAAGAGCATCGGGCCCGACAACGTCGGCATCGTCGTCACCGATCTCGAAATGGACCGGGGCATGGGCGGGGAAGGACTCATCAAGAGCATCCGCGCCGACGCGAGGTTTTCAGAATTGCCGATTCTGGTGTACAGCGGCATGCTCGACGAACACCGCGTCAAGGAAGTCCTCGAATACGGGGCGACCGACACGGCCGACAAGGGTAATCCGCAGGATTTGGTCGATAAAATCAACCTTCACGCGCTCGCGCGCTGACGCTTCTGAAAGGAGGAGCGTCGAAACCCCGCTACGGCGGGGTTTTTTCATTGCCGAAAAGCGCGAAAACGCTATACTCCGCAGGTTTTTACGGAAGTGGTGAAAATCACCTCCGACCGAAGTCCCTTCACGTATTCCCATGTCCGCTTCTTTCCGCTTTTCTTCCGTTAATCTCGGTTGTTCTAAGAACCTGGTCGACCTCGAATTCGCCATCGGCGAAATCCTCAAGTTTTCCGACCGCATCCCGATGGAATACTTCGACGACCCAGAAGATCCCAAGGCCGAATACGTCCTCGTGAACACGTGCGGTTTCCTTTCGTCCGCTCGCGAAGAGTCCGAAGCGACCCTTCGCCACTACGACGACCTCGGTAAGAAGGTCATCCTCATGGGTTGCTACGTTTCCGTAAAGGACGACGCGTTCCTTTCGTCGCTCAAGAATCTCCACGCCATCCTCTCGTTCGTCGACTACGGCAACATCGAGAAGATGCTTTTCGGAGATTCCCCGATTCTTGGCAAACCCGGCGTCGCCAAACTGAAGAACGCCCTCGCCCAGGCCAAGGAGGGCAAACTTTCCGAGTACCTCGACAAGGTCGCTACCGCCGCTTCGGCAGGGAAGTCCGCTTTCGTGTGGAAGGGCGACGAAGTCCGCGCCTACATGCATGCCCCGTTCCGCTACGAATACCTCAAGGTCGCCGAAGGCTGCGACAACAGCTGTACGTTCTGCATCATTCCGAAGATCCGCGGAAAGCAGAAATCCCGCCCGGTAGCCGATATCGTCAAAGAAGTCGAAACCATGGTCGCCTCCGGCATCCGCGAAATCGAAATCATCTCGCAGGACACCACCCGTTACGGTACCGACCTCTCCGGCGGCGAACCGATGCTCATGGAAATGCTCGAAGCGATCGAGAACCTTCCGGGCGATTTCACCTTCCGCGTGTTCTACCTCTATCCGGACGTTCTCACCCTTTCGCACCTCGACAAGCTTTCGAAGTTCAAAAAGTTCCTTCCGTACTTCGACATCCCGTTCCAGCACTCGCATCCGGACATCCTCAAGAAGATGGGCCGCTTCTACGATCGCGAGCATATCGAGAAGATGCTCGAAGCCATCCGTTCGAAGTTTAAGGAATCGTTCATCCGCACGAGCTTCATCGTCGGGTTTCCGGGCGAAGGCGAAGCCGAATTCGCCGACCTCCTCGATTTCGTGAAGCGCCACCGCTTCGAGAGCGTGGGACTCTTCCAATACCATGACGAACCGCTCGCCGCGTCGAGCAAGCTCCCTGGCAAGGTCGACGAATCCGTAGCGCGCGAACGCGTCGACGTCCTTGGCGATGCCGCGGCTGCCGTGTACGACGAGCTCGACAAGGCGTCCCGCGGAAAGGAATTCACCGGCTACGTCATGGACGTGCTCGACAAGACCGTCATCGTCCGCCGCGAAATCCGCGCTCCGGAAATCGACGAATACGAAGAAATCCCGTTCTCCCGCGTGCTTTCCGCCGACTCGAACGAGGTCGGGGTCGGCACGGTAGTCCGATACAAGGCGAAGTAACCGCTCCGGCGTCCCGAAACGGGGCGCCGTTTTTCTTTGAATTATCCGCGCGAATGCGGTATACTTCCCGCGTTGACGTAGCAAGAAAAAGTTCACAATGGGCCAGATTCTGAAGAGAACATCCTTCGCCGTCCTCGCCGGACTGCTTTTTTCTGCGTTTTCCCCGACGTTCGCGGCGGATTTTCCGTTTTCGGACGTCCCCGTAAGCGATGCCATCCACAACGATCTCCAGAAGCTCTACGAAAGGGGGGTCGTCGACGCTCCGTCGGACGGGAAGTTCCACCCGGATTCCCTCATGGACCGCGACGAATTCGTTTCCATCGCCGTCTGAGTCGGTTGCCGCAAGTGCCTTACGCCCACGATCGCCGACGTTCTCAAATACCGCGAAATCCCGTTTTTGGATTTCGAAAAGAAGAGCCCGTATTTCTACTGCGTTTCTTACGCGAAGGAACGGGAAATCGTTTTCGGGTATTCCATTCCGGGCGCGACTTCGTACGCTTGCCAAGATACCCAATCATGGAACGGCGTCCCGTTCTGCGCGAAAAACCGCACGAGCCGCATAGAGGCTGCGGCCATGCTCCTCCGCCAAGCAGGACTTTGGGACGACGCCATCAATTCCACGTCGTTCGCTCATAAACGCACGTTCAAAGACGTCGATCCGTACTGGTACGGCTACGCCCAGAAGGGTACCGACATCGGCATCCTCACTCCGGATGCCGACGGCACGCTCCGTCCCAACGAATACGTTACCAAGCGAGAGTTCGTAAAGATGGCCGCCATCATCTACTCGCTCAACATGTGCGACGCCAAGGGCATGGGCGGAAACGGTCTCAGCTCCTCGCTTTCCGACTCCCGGGATTCCGTATCTTCGAAAATCCGCGTGCTCGATTCTGCAGCCTCCTGTTCGGATTCCGCGAAGGACGCGGCGCCGTCCGGAGCTTCGTCGTACAATTTTTACGGTCTTCCCACGGTCGACGGGGCGACGTATTCCTGGCAGTTCGTTCCAGCGGACGCCTCCGGCGCCACGGTTACCGCAGAAGGGCAGTGCGTGCCGAAGGAAGTTCTCGGGAGCGGTAGGTGGGTGGCGAGACTTACCGTCACGACCGCCGATGGCAAAACGTCGACCTCGTATACCGAAGTTTCCTACGCCGACAAGGCGCTTTCGGTTTCCATCTCCGCAGATCCGCTCTCCGTTCCCGCCGGAATCCCCGTGAATTTTTCTTCCGAAGTTTCCGGAGGCAAGGGGCCGTATTCCTACCGTTGGGACTTCTGAGACGGTTCCGTTACCGTACTTTCCGACCCGAGCCACTCCTACGCTTCCGAAGGAGCGTACCCGGTAACGCTCGTCGTCACCGACTCCGAAGGCAGTCGCGCCATCGCCAAACTCGTCGTCGCGGTTTCCGCGAATCCCGATCTCGACGGCGACGGGCTCCTGAACGCGAACGATTCCTGTCCTTTGGTATACGGCACCGTATCC
>JBAQKV010000122.1:0-3251 GCA_049301335.1 Patescibacteria group bacterium | reverse complement strand
ACGCTATCGCCGGCCTCCTGCTCGCGGTAACGTGCATGATCCTTCTGGTATCCTATGCCGGAAAAGAGCTCAGCGCGTTCGCCGAATATGCGAAATGGAGCGCCGTCGTCCCGTTGTATTACGCCGCCCGAGAAGGCTACAAGCTTTGGAAGGGGGAAGAAAACGACGAAGGCGAAGAAGCGTGGTGGATGAAGTACCAGATGTTCGGACGGGCGTTCTTCGGCTTCGCCGCGAACTGTTTGGACGACATCGCCCTCAATACCTCCATGCTCGCTGGAGCGTACGCGACGCATTCCGAACAATACCTTTTCGGTATCGGATTCGGCGCGTTCACTATGGTCGTCTTGGCCGCAGCGGTCGGAAACAAGATCAGGGATTATCCCCTGCTGTACGTCTTCGGATACCTGTTAGCCGCAGCCGTCATCGTACTCCTCTGATTCGCGTAAGCCACCCATCGAAACCCCCTTCTCCGGGGGTTTCTTTTTTGTGCGTACGAACTCGGCTTTGGCAAGTGGGAAAGTTGAAACCGGCGCGAAATTGGGGTACCATGTCCGAAGTTTCCAAGGATTTCCCATTATGGCGAAGAACGATACCGATAAACATGCCGACGTACCGAAGGCCCATGACTGGGCCGGAGCGGCGGAAGAGCGTCTCGAAGAACTTTCGGGCATTCAATCGATCCTCGATCCCGAGACCAAGACGATGACGCTTTCGAGCATCCGCCATTTCGTTCTCTGAGAAGACCCGGACACCCGCAAAATGCTCGGCCAGGTCGACCTTTTTCTCAAAGGCGAACTCAACCAAGCCGAAAAAGGAACCGAGCGCCGCCTCGCCGCGATATTCTACGCCATCGTTACCAAGACCCGCCTTTTCCCGGTCGAAACCCCGGAAATGCGCCGGCTCTTCCGCCTCTTCGTCGACGAAATGGAAAGCCAGCTCCATTTGGTGACCCGCGTCCCCACGATGAACGAGTTTTTCCGCGAAGCCGGAAAAACGGGGTTCTTCGACCAGTTCCGCAAACTCGTAAACTCCGTGGAATTCCGTCTCCGCATCCTCGACAACAAGGTTCGCGTCAACCAGATGCGAGCGTTCCTCTTCCTTTGCGAATACTACGTTCACTTCCTCGAACGCGCCTATAAGGACCTCTCGATGTCCGAGCGCGTACTCGAACTCTACGTCGTACGTATGGACATCCGCAAGATCCACTTCTTCTTCGAGCGCAAGTTCGGCGCGTGGTTCGGTTTCACGTTCTTCCGCAGCATTTCCGCCTATGGAACGAGCTTCGGACGCCTCGCGATGACTTGTCTGCTCTCCATCATCCTGTTCGGAAGCGTCTATTGGCTCGCCGACTACTTCGCGCCGGAAGACGTCCGCATGATCGGAAACCTGACCGACTATTCGAGCTACCTCTTCAATTCGCTCGTCACCATCTCCGGCCTCGGTATCGACGCGAGCCCGCAGACCGCGTTCCAGCGCATTGCCATGGGTATCAATACGGTCTACGGAATGGTCGTGTTCGGCATGCTCTTCAACGTCATCTCGACGAAGCTCTCGATGAATAACTAAATCGTCCTCTCGTGGGCGAAAAGAAAATATCCGGACGAAAACCTGTCAGTCTGCATGGTTTTCTTACCGGATATTTTTATGCGTACGAACGTCTTAGAAAGTGAACTTCGATTCCAGGTTCGCGATGCGCTTTTCGAGCGGAGGGTGCGACGAGAAGAGCTGGAGAATCGACGACCGGGAAGCGATCTTCATAGTCGCGAGACGTCCGTCGTCGAAGGTTTCGGTGCGTTCGGTCATGGATTGCAGGCGCTTGAGCGCGGCGATCATTTTTTCTTTACCTACGTACTTGGACGAACCTTCGTCCGCGCGGAATTCGCGATGACGTGAGAACCACATGAGGATGGTGCTCGCGAGAACGGAGAAGACGGTTTCGAGAATGAAGACCGTGACGTAGTATCCGAATCCGTTTCCGGAGCTTCCTTCGGAATCGGAATTATTGGAACGGAGCGCAGAATCGATAATCCCGCCCACTACGCGCGCCGCGAAAATGACGAACGCGTTGATGACGCCCTGAAGCAGTGCCATGGTAACCATGTCTCCGTTCAGTACGTGAGCCATTTCGTGCGCCACGACGCCTTCGATTTCCGAAGCGCTCATCGATTCGAGCAATCCGGTGGATACCGCCACGAGAGAAGAGTGTTTGGTAGCGCCGGTAGCGAACGCGTTCGAATCGGAAGACTGGTACACGCCCACTTCCGGAACTTGGATGCCATGCTCTTTCGCGATACGGGCCACGGTGGCGTAGACGAGCTGTTCTTTGGGGGAATAGTCCATCAAACGGGTTTCGGACAATATTTCGATTCCGTAGGCGCTCTTCGCCATCCATTTGGACAACCAAAGGCTGACGAACGAACCGATGAAACCGTATGCGAGAGCCATGATGGCCAAAGGAGCGTATCCTCCGGCCGAAGAGGAGATGCGGATTCCGAAATACCGTTCGACTACGAACGAGACGGTGGTGAATACGAGAACCACGGCGAGGTTCATCGAAAGGAAGAGGAACAATCGTTTTGCGAGTGCGGCCATATTGGGGATGAGAGATATTTTTAACGGCCCACGATGGACCGACTGAAAATTATAAGCCCTTCCCTAGAAAATCAAGGGAAGGGCTTATGGGTTTTTCGAGTTTCTTCGAATTAGTGGGAAGAACAGGTCCCGCAACCGCCCGATCCGCAAGAATCGCCGGTGGAACACCCGCCTTCGCTTTCTCCGCCCCCGAAAATGGAAGCGAACATCGAGGAGAGTTCGGCCTGATCCGGAACGGTTCCTTCGAAAATCATGTCTTTGAAGTCGATCGAATCTTCTTCGATACAGAGGGCCGGGTTGGCTTCGATGCCGAGTTCGGCCTTATAGGCCGCGTCATCGGTCGATTCGACCTTGACGAAATCGGAAAGTCCGAGCCCCGCGAGAGCGGAAGACACGGACTTTTCGAGATTCTCGAGCTCTTGGCCGGAGCCTACGAGTTTGACGAGCATGGATTTGGGTTTGTGGAGATTACGCCGCTGCTGCTGCGGAAGCCGCTGCGGTGGAAGCTGCGGACGCTGCTGCTGCGGAAGCTTCTTCTTCAGCCGCGTCGCGGTTCGGCTTCGGAGCGTGGGCTACGACGATGGCGTCGGTTGCCGGAGAGAGGATTTCGAGCTTCTTGTAGTTGCCGACGATTTCCGAAACGTGTACGACGTCACCGA
>JBAQKV010000121.1:0-1746 GCA_049301335.1 Patescibacteria group bacterium | reverse complement strand
GCCCGGGAGGGTGTCGAGGTCGAGATCGGCATTGAGGACGTTCTTGAACGCGATGCGGATGAGGGTCTTCTTCGCGAGCATGAATACGCCGTTCTGGGCGCGGGCGTCCTTGCGGATCGATTCGATGTCTTCTACGGTGAGCTTGTTGTTCGAGGTGAACGCTACCGAGGTGGCATCCTTGAGGTGTGCCTCGAGGACGGCGAGAATCTCGGATTTCTTGGCGCGGGTAACTGCCATGAGAAGGAAATGGTTATGGAGTTGCGGAACTTCCGCTGTTTTTCAGAATCGTCGGAAACAAAAAAATCCGTGGTCATGAGACGCACGAACTCTCTAAGCTTTCTGCGCGGTAACGCGCTTCGGATATGAGATGTTCCCGTCTCGGCAGGGCTTATGGATGCCTGCTGTCTGCGACTGAAATCCCGTTAGGGACGCGAGGAGTATATTCGAAATGAAAGAATGTCAAACGAAAAAACGCGCCGTCCATTGCGGAGGGCGCGTTTAGGATCCGTTCTTAATCTTTTACGCAGTAGAGAAGCGCCACGTTTCGCGGTCGCGTTCTCGCATAGGATACGCACGTGCTCGCGTCGGCTCACGAAGTGCTCCCGTTGACGGTGCAGGTGCTTCCCGCGGGATTCGGATCGGCGTATTTGAAAGTGACCGGTCAGGTTGCCGGGGTGCTGTCGGGTTCCACTCCCAGAACGCCGCGTTGCGTAGTGTCGCTGAGATTGGCCACGGGCATGTTGTTCCCGTCGCCGTCACCCAGGAACGCCGTGCCGTTCTGCCAAGTGCCGAAGCTTCGGCCTCCGTCAGCCCCGGTGGCGTTCCGGTTCCATCCACGAACGAATTCTCATCTCAAGTTCGGCCGCCCGCTTCCTCCGTCCGCTTCCGACCAGCCGGTCGGGCACGTAGTGAGGTTGAACGCCATGACCGCTCACGACGGTACCGCCCTGAGGTTCAGGTCGTCAAGGTTCGCCGACATTTGGTTCCAGAGCGCCTTGGTGAGCTGCTGTCCGGTGGAAACGGTTCCGAGCGACGAGAAAGCCGCGCTCGCGATCGCCGCGAAACCTATGGCGGAAACGATGCCCGCCCCGATTTTCAAACCTTTCAGATACTCGGAAGGGCGTTTTTCTTTTCCTGGCATACCTTATTGTTTTATGCAGTAAATCGCGGCGGCGTTCTTGGGGCGGGTTTCGTTTCCGCCGGTAGCGGAAGTCACGTATCCGCCGTCTCAACCGTCTGCGAACCAGGCGTCGTTGGGGCCTCAGGTGATGCCTACGCGATGGCTGAGAATGCCGGCATTGACCGATTTATGGTCGTGGGATTTGAAACCGTCCGTTTGCGTGCTTCCCACTTTGTTCGTTCACGTTCCGCCTACGCGTGACGCGAAGTCGACGTCGTTCGTCGCGGCCGGATCCGAACCGCGGACGAAACGGCCGCGAAGGTCCATGGGGTTCGTTCCACCGCCGACGGCGGGATCGTTCGTTCCGTCGGCCAAGTCCCAACCCGCTGGGCAGGCATCGCCGTTGAACGCCATGATGGCGCCCGGAGGCACGGTATATTGGAGCATTTCGTTCCATTTCGCCTTCGTAAGCGTCTCGTTCGTCGCGGCGGTGAGCGTGGAATACGCGGCGTATCAGGCCGAAGCTCCCGCGAGCGTCGCGAAGAACGCCAAGGCGGAGAGTACGGGCTTTCGGTAGGGGAATTTCGGGGGCATATCGGTCGTGGGGGTTATTCTCTGATCCATTC
>JBAQKV010000120.1:0-2335 GCA_049301335.1 Patescibacteria group bacterium | reverse complement strand
GGGTTATTCTCTGATCCATTCGGCGACGAAGTGGGTATTGTCTCAGCTTTGGATGGTCGTGGTTCCGTTCGCGTCGTTGACGTTGACCTCGGCGGTGAGGTAATCGGTCGTGCCGTTCATGTAGGCGATGGTCGAAGCGGTCATCGTATGCTGGTGCGACGACGTATAATTATGGAGCGCGTAGGTGGCGAGTTCGGTAACGCTCGTGTTTTTCTTTATGGAGAGATACGAGGTATAACCTCATCCTGCGGCGGTCTTGGTATATCCGACGGTTACGGAAACGCGGTAGTATCCGGCTTTGGTAGGGAGGAATTTGGAAGCCCCGGCCGTATCGCAGAAACCGTCGGTATCGTATTTCCTCTGGTCGAAGACGATCTGTTGCCAAGTGTTCGCCACGAGGTTCTGATTCGCGGACGGGCGGCATACGGAAACCGGAGCCTTCAGCGCCGAGGCGGCTTTCGAATCGAGCGTCGAGAGGTTGGCTACGATCTTGTTCCATTCGGCGGAAGACAGCGTCGAACCCGTGGAAGCCGTCTGTACGGGGACGACGTACGTCAATGCGGCGAACGCCACCGTGAACGCGGCTACCGACGCGGCGAAAGCCGCTCATGCCACGGCGGAGCGTTTCGCGGTATTCAGAACGGAGCGGTCCATTCGTCGTGCGTAAAGGGATAGCCCCATCATTCTACCTCTTCGGTGCCTCGTGTTCAAGTTCCGTTTTTCCACGTCCCGAGAGCGTTGCTTTCGATTTCGATTCGGGTATATTCGGCAAGTTACTTTTTTCCTCCCGCATCCATGCTCCTCGCCCATGATTCCATCCTCCGCATCGTCTCGGAGATCAAAGACACGAATACCGCCTCCGCAAACGCCGAAGGCGCGGGAGTCGATTGGGAAGCGGAACTCCAGCTTTTCCTCGCCGAAGTGAAGAAGCTCGAAGACGTGAACGAGGACGAACAGCCCCTTTCCACTTCGATCGACGTTCTCGTGGAGATGTGCACCCTCACCGTAGGCGCCCTGCACAAATCAGGACTCGACGCCGAAGCCGTCGTTTCCGAAATCCTCAAGTCGCAAGTAGTCGAAATCCGCGCCATCCACACGCCGGAACACTACCGCAACTCCGCGGCGTCCGTTCTTCGCACGGCGCTTCTTACCATCACCACCCTCGTCGGCGAGACCCTCGCCATCGCGTGGTTCGACGAAGCGAACCGTTCCTAATTCGATAATTTTCCGATACGGATATGCAGATTCTTTTTTCGAAAATCCACCCGAACGCCGTCATTCCCGAATATAAGACCAAAGGGGCTATCGCGTTCGACTTTTCCGTTCCCGAGACCATCACCCTCAAAGAAGGGATCAACTACATAAAGACCGGTCTCCGGGTCAAAATTCCGGACGGATTCGGACTCATCCTCGCTCCGCGCTCCGGAACGTATAAGAATTTCGGACTCCGTCTCGCCAACGGCATCGGCATTATCGACCGCGATTATTGCGGACCGAACGACGACCTCATCTTCGCGTATATCGCCGATCGCGAAATTACCGTAAACGCCTGAGAACGCATCGGACAGGGGATGGTGATCCCGGTACCGGAAATGGCCATCGTCGAATCCGATTGGACCGCCGAAACCGACCGCGGCGGCTTCGGTTCTACGGGAAAATAGCCCCACGACCCCACATGCGCCGGATATTCCTCCTCGACGGATACAACCTTTTCTACCGCTGCTTCTACGCGGTTCCGCCTTTTACCGATCCCGAAGGGAACCCGGTGAACGCGGTGTACGGCGTTGCCAAGATGGTCGCCGGCTTCCACGAATCCGAAAAGCCCGATTGCCTGGCGTTGGTCATGGATTCACGCGAGCCGAATTTCCGCTCGAAGATCTATGCCGAATACAAAGCCACGCGCGACCGAATGCCGGATGACCTCCGTTCGCAGGAACCGCTCCTCTACGAACTCTTCGCGTCCTTGGGGATTCCTACCATCGCCCTCGGCGGATTCGAGGCTGACGACATCATCGGAACGTTCGCGACGAAGTTCGGCAAAGACGCGGACAATTCGGTGTACATCGTTTCCGGCGATAAGGACCTCTACCAGTTCGTCGGCGAAAACGTCGCCGTGTACGACACCATGAAGCGTGTGGTCGCCCGCCGAAAGGAGGCTATCGAAAAGTTCGGAGTTCCGCCGGAACGCGTGGTCGACTACCTCGCCATCGTCGGCGACGCTTCCGACAACATTCCGGGCATCCAGGGATTCGGCCCGAAGAAGGCCGAAGCGCTCATCACGCAGTTCGGTTCGCTCGAATCGATCTACGAGAACCTCGAAGCGATTACGGGCAAG
>JBAQKV010000119.1:0-25891 GCA_049301335.1 Patescibacteria group bacterium | reverse complement strand
TTTGTCGGTCGCGTTTTTCTTTTTGCTCGGCAAAGCTGACGGAAAAGTTCGCAAGGTTTCGCACTCTCCGTTTCGATTCGCCGGCCGCCCCTCGAATTTCAGAATCGCCCTTTTTGCCGCTCTCGCCCTTTTCCATGCCGCGGTTTTTACCAATGCCTACGGTACGCTCACCGTAATTCAAACTGCCGCGGCGCTCAAGCCCGAAGACTATTCCTGGCGGCAGATGGAAAACTACGCGGACAACGGCTTCGTCGGGGGGTTCTTTACCAATCTCGGCAACGCGTTCGTCAAAAAGCCGGAAGGCTACGATCGTGCGAAAGTGGAAAAACTCGCCGCGTCGAATTTTGAAACGCCGGATTCTTCCGGATCGGTCCGCCCCGACGTCGTGCTCATCCTGAGCGAATCGTTCTGGGATCCTACCAAACTCCCCGGAGTGAGATTTTCGAAAGACCCGATTCCCAATTTCCGCAAGCTTCGCTCGGAAAAAGGGGGAGGGGATTTCGTTTCGCCCATGTTCTGAGGCAAGACCGCGCTCGTGGAATTCGAGGTGCTTGCCGGTACTCCGATCGCCTGGCTCCCGAACGGCAGCATCCCGTACCAGCAGTACCTGAGGAATCCGATCCCGTCCGTGCCGTTCGAGTTCCGTTCCGCCGGATACTCCGCCGAGGCCGTGCATACCTACCACAAGTCGTTCTTTAACCGTTCTTGAGCCTATCCGCTCCTCGGATTCGAAAAGTTCGTTGGGCTCGAAGACATTCCGAATGCTCCCATCAAGGGGAAATTCGTGGCCGATTCGGTGCTGACCGATACGATCCTTTCCGAATTGAAGGGCCGAAGCGAACCGGGGAAGCCGGCTTTCGTTTTCGCTATCTCGATGGAGAACCATTTTTCCTACGAGGGCGACAAATACGCCGATCACGAAATCGACGTCGAAGCGCCGTCCCTTTCCGAAGACGACAAACTGACTCTGAAAAATTACGTCCAAGGAATCCATGACGCCGACCGCGAGCTCTGACGTTTGGCAGAGGAATTGAAAAAATCCGGACGCCCCACCGTAGTGGCGTTCTTTGGCGACCACATGGGCATCTTGGGTGACGCGTACCGGACGTACGCGAAAACCGGATATCTGAAAACCCTCGACGAAAGCGCTTGGTCGCAAGAGGAATACCTCTTGATGCATACGACGCCGTTCCTCGTTTGGGACAACTTCAGCGCGGCCGCGCCGACCCGCGAATACGGAAAAGTCCGCGCCGCGAATTTCTCCGGCGTCGTTTTCGGCGCTGCCGGGCTTTCGCCGAAGGACGCCGTCTTCCATGCGGGTTCCGAGGCTTCGGGGTGCTTGCCGATTCCGGGGTCGATTTCCAGAAACTCGCCTGAGTGCGAAGCGGCGCTGTCCGATTGGAAAAACCTCCAGTACTTCCATCTCTTCGATTCGGAATAGTACTTCCGATTATTTCGCGTTCTCAAGTCTGGAAATCTCCGCTTTGAGGGCTTCGATTTCCGCTTTTTGTTCGGCCATTTCGGCGTTTCTCAAATCGACTTCGGCCTTGAGTTCCTTAATGCCGGCGGAAAGGAGGGGGACGACCTTCGAATAATCGACCTGCTGGTAGACCGGTTTGCCGTTTTCATCCACGGCGTCCTTGGTTCCGGTAACGGCTTCCGGTACGACCGTCTGCAACTCGTGAGCGAGGAATCCGTCGACGGTGCGTTCGGGATTGGTTTTGTAATCGAACCGGTGGACGCCGAGTTTGGAAATGCGGTCGAGCGCGCCGGTAAGGTCGACGACGTTTTCTTTCAGCCGGTAGTCCGACGTGGTGTTGTACGAAGTCGAGGAACCGTTGGTCGTGATGTTTCCTACGCCGGTCGTATTGTAATAGAACGATTCGAGCGTAGTGCTCGGCGTTCGCAATACGAGGGGAACCGCCGAAGCGCCTCCTCCGGTAGCGTCGATGCCGACCCCGTTCTTATTCGTAGTGCCGTTCACGAGGAGGTTGAAATTTCCCCAACCCTGGGCCGTGAACGGGTACGAAGACGTGTATCCCATGAGGACTCATCCGAGCGAATCGATGCGTATCCTTTCGCTTCGTACCGATTCTCCGTTGGCGGCGGTTTCGAAAGACATGAACGAGCCGTGTGCGGTGGCGGTATGGTTTTCGCCCGCGTACATCTGGATCGCCGCGTCGTTGCTGAACGCCGTTCCGTCATGCGCGGCGCCTATGAGACTGAAATACCGGTCGTTCGTCTGGAGCGCGGACGGAGAAGCGAGCGTTCCGCGCGCACGCAATCCTCCGATGCCGTTGGCTATGGCGTTGGTATTGTCGTATTTCTTCAGCAATACCAATCACGCGCCGCCGTCCCCGACGGAGGTTACGGTAAGTTTTGCCAAAGGATCGGTCGCTCAGCCGATTCCCACGTTTCCGCTGGAGAATTGGAAGTTCGAAAGGTTCGTATCGAGCGCTTGGAGCGCTGCGACCATCTTGTTCCACTCGGTCGCCGACAATTGGGAGGTCCCGGCCGTAGCGGTTGCGGGATAGTTCGTAACGAAGGCCGAATAGCCTACGGAAAGGATTCCGACGGTGGAGAAAAACGCCACGGCGGAAAGCACGGGCTTTTTCAATTCGCGGATTTTCATAAAAAGACGGTTATCTCTACGTCCGTATCGTACCGCATTTTCCCTTCGTGCGAAAGTCGAAACTCAGATGCCTTTCGGTCTGGCTTTCCAAGCTCTTCCGGATACAATCGGCAGGTTCAAAAACCCGCGCCAATGCCTTCCATCGTAGCCTTCGACCTCGAGACCACCGGACTCGACCCAAAATCAGACGCCATCATCGAAATCGCGATGGTGCGGTTCAACGAAGACGGCACGGTCGAAGAGTTTTCCAGCCTCGTGAATCCGGGTATTTCGATTTCGGAAGAAGTTGAGAACATCACCGGCATTACCGACGAAGACGTTTCCGAGGCCCCGGGTTTCGGCGACATCCGGTACAAGGTGGCGGATTTCTTCGGCGACGACCCGGTGCTCGCGCATAACGCCGATTTCGATACGGCGTTCCTTTCCTCGTACGGGTTCGATTTTTCGAACCGCGTCGTCATCGACAGTTTCAAGGTCGCCCAGCTCGCGTTCCGCCACGAGAAGAGCATGAACCTTTCCAATCTCGCCGACGCGTCCGGGTATTTCCACGAAGGCGCCCACCGCGCTCTCTCCGACACCCGCGCCACCGTCGCCATTTTCCGTGAGGCCGTACGCCGCATCAAGGAATCGCAAGGTACGGTCCGCGAAATTTACCGCTTCCTGCGCGACCACTCGGCGCCCAATTCCTCGTTCCCCACGACGGTCCGATGGGCCATGGGCGACGAGGGGCCGACCGACGCCCGCAAGCTTTTCGAGAAGATCGAGGCCGGGCTTTCGGAATACGTCGAGGCACCCGCCCCGGAACGCCCGTTCGACGCGCCGGACGCCGTTTCCATCCTCGAACGTAACTCCGGCCTTGAAAAACGTCCCGAACAAGCCAAAATGGCCGGCATCGTACGCGACGCCGTCGATAAGAAATCCCTCGTGGCCATCGAAGCGCCCACCGGTATCGGAAAAACCTTCGCGTACATGGTTCCGGCCGTCGCGTCCGCCATCCTCGACGGTGCGCGCGTCCACGTTTCGACCAATACCAAGACCCTCCAGGACCAGATCGCCTACAAGGACGTTCCGCGTCTACGTGATATCCTCCGTCCGTACGGGCTCGATACGTTCCGCTTCGCCAAACTCAAGGGGCGCTCCAACTACGTGAGCCTTTTGAAGTTCGCCGAATTCGCCGATCGCGAAGATTTTCCGGAAGAAGCCAAGCTTTTCTTCGCTAAGGTTTCCATCCTGCTCGCCGAAAGCAAGACCGGCGAACTCGACGAAGTCTCGTTCTACGGAAAGGATTACGAATTCCTCGCGGAAATCCACGCCGGAGACGCCCGCGTGCTTTCGCCGGACAACCCGTACCGCAAAAAAGAACCGCTCTACGCCGCCCGCGAAGCCGCCAAAACGGCCGACGTCGTTCTCGTGAACCACGCCCTCATCCTTACCGAACTCGCCGACGACGCGACCGGTACGGTAGGGAAGCTTTCGCGCCTCATCGTCGACGAGGCCCATAACCTCGAAGCCGCCGCCACCGACGCGCTCACGTGCGAACTCCTGCTCGCCGACATCGAAAAGACGTTCAACCGCATTGAAGCCCATATCCGCCGCCACAACCGCCAATCGGGAGCTGAAAAATTCCTCTTCCCCGAAATGAAGGAGATTTCGGAATCTTTCGTACTGTCGTACGGAATGGCGCTCGATTTCGCGGAACGCTACGCCTTCGTGAAGGCCGGAATGAACGATTCCGGCAGGGGAGGGTACGCGGGCGGACGTTCCACCGACGTGCTCGTGACCCAGGATTTCTTCACTTCCGAAGGGATTTCCGGAATGCCTTCGGTGATTTCTTCGGTCTTCGAAAAGCTCAAAGACCTCACCGGACGTCTCGAAGCCGCTCCGGATAAGCTTTTCGAAGCCTTCAGCGCGCAACTCTCCGACCTTTCTGGGTATGCCAAACTTCTCGAGGAATTCTTCTCGGCGTCGCGAACGGATCTCATAAAGACGGTATCCCTCAAGAATAACGGCGAATGCAAGCTCGCCCTCGCGCCGCTCGACGTTTCCGGCGTGCTCAAGGAACGTCTTTGGAGCAAGCTCGATTCGGTCGTGCTCACCTCCGCGACGCTCGCCATCGGCGGACATTTCGATTTTCTGAAAAAGACCCTCGGACTCCAGGATTTCACGTTCCATATCCTCGATTCCGATTTCGACTACCACCAACAGGCGACGGTTTTCCTTCCGGACGACCTCGGAGACATGAAGAGCGAATTCGACCGCCGCAGGGTCAACGCGTTCGTGGCGCGCGCGATTTCCGCCATGGGCGGACGCACGCTCTGCCTTTTTACGTCGTTCGCGAGCATCAAGGAGGCGTACCTCCAAGTCAATCCCGTTCTGAAAAAGGAAGGCATCCAACTTCTGTCGCAGGGCATGTCCGGAGGGAAGCACAAGATGATCGAACAGTTTAAGAAATATGCCGACCACAGCGCGCTTTTCGGGACCGACAGCTTTTGGGAAGGCGTCGACATTCCGGGGAAAGACCTCGAAATGCTTTTCATCCACAAGTTTCCGTTCGCCGTACCGACGGATCCCGTCGTCATGGCCCGTTCCAAACTGTTCCGCGACCCGTTCGCCGAGTATTCGGTTCCGCAGATGCTCCTGAAACTCCGCCAAGGAATCGGCCGTCTCATCCGCACGAAGGAAGACCGCGGAGTCGTCGTGATTCTCGACCCCCGCGTGAATTCGTCATGGGGAAGGGCGGTTCCCGGGGCGTTTCCCGAAGGAATCCGCATCCGTAAGGGCTCGATGGATTCGTTCGCCGAACTCCTCGAAAAAAAACGCGCCGCGTCGAACGCCGGAGCCAAAGACGGGTCGGCCGAAGTTCCGTTCGCCGATTAATCGCTACGCAAAGAGCAAAAAGGGCAAGCCATTATGGGGCTGCCCTTTTTGCAAAGAAAAAAATTACCTGCTATACTCGCTTCGGTACTTTTAATTCCGTGCCGAACACGTATGGCTTTTTTTCAAAACAAAAAGGAAGACCCGACCCAGTGAGCGGCTCCAAACCAGGCTTCCCCGGGTGGTAACGTTCCTTCGCCGCTCACGATGGGCGACGATATTTTCCAGGGGCTCGGCGAAAACTTCTTCAAGGACGCTCCATCGCCGGGGGTCCAGACCGCACAAAAGAAGGATCCGCACGAAATCGGGGCGAAGATCCTCGACGTCGCCATGAAGGTTTCCCTCGTGGCCGTCGTCATTCTCGGCATCGATTCGACGATCCGCGACCTCGATACTCCGGGATTCCTCGAAAACCTCCCGGTTTGCGACTACCTCTCTTTCGGCATCGACGGATTCGAGAATACCGATTGCAAAATGCCGACCCAGATTATGGCCGACAAGACCGAAGAACTCAAACAGGTCGAATCCACCATGGCGAACAACCTCTTGGTACTCGTGCCGAAACGTCTCGAAGCGGGGGACGCCATCAATTCTCCCGAGGTTCAGTTCATCAAGGAACGCACGGGCGATTCGCGTATCGCGTTCGGCAAAGTCGTGGGCGAATTTCAGGATATCGTCGCCAAATCCGATTACCACGGAGAAGATATCAGCTGCTCCCGCTATAAATTCAACGAAAAGGGCGAATTCACCGTGGATTGCGAAACCTACGGAGGATCGTTGAACGACAGCGCCTACAAGGAATCGCGTTCTTCGCGCATTACCGCCATCGCGCTCCTCGATCGTTTGGACGGCAGCGAATTCCGCATCCTCAATCCTCCCAAGACCCTCGACATTTCCAAATATTCCACCGCCGACGTCGGTATCCGATCGACGTTCTCGACCGTAACGAAACTCTCCCTGAATCTCCGCTACGTTCCCTCCGCTACCGGTAACCGCCCGTAATCATGAGCCAGCAAGCACCCGACATCGACGAAGAAAACTTCGCGATACAAGAAAAGAAACGCAAAGAACGCCTCGCCCGTTCGATGGTCCTCAACGGCTTCGTAGTAGGCATCGTACTCGTCGTCGTTTTCGCCTTCGTCATGCCTCAGTATGAGGAGATTTCCGCGAAGACCGATCAGGCGAACGACCTCATTTCCAAGATTGAAAAACTTCGGAACGACGGAATGACCCCCGCCGAATTCGCCGCCGCCCTCTCGGGAATCGGAGGAAAGGCCGCCAAGAACCCGATCTTCGCCGATAAGGACAAGATCGCTTCCGCCATGGAGAAAGATCCGAAATATTCGGGAACCTACTACGAATGGCTCAATCAGGAAGTCGGCAAGGAATCCATCGGGCGCTATGACGACATGATCGCCCAAAAGCGCGAAATCATCGGTAACGTCATCCCGACCTTCACCGAATCGCTTCCGGGCGACGAACTCGGCTTCGACAAGGACCGCATCACCATGGCGAGCTTCGTAAGGCATATCGAGGAAGACGTCTTCAAGCAGTTCAAGGTCAACACCTTCGGCCAGCTCGGTATCGACAAGGTCTCGTTCGACAATTCGAAGAGTTCCATCGTCAATATCGGAACCTTCAAAGTGGACTTCCAGATCGAAGGGCAGAATTCCCAAATTCTCAAGCTCGTCGACTACATCCAGAATTCCGGCAAGGTGAAGATCGAAGACGGCAAGCTCGTCGCGCTCTATCCGACCTCTAAGAACAAGAAGGATCCGACGCTCTCGGACTTGAACAACCTTCTCATGACGATCGACAATCTCAGCTCCGAGTCGTCGTTCGACGATCCGGAAGCCAAGAACCGCGTAGACCTCTCCCTTTCCTTCTACGTGAAGGGCCGCACCTACTCTTCGCTCGTCGAAATCCGCACCCTCGTCAGCGAAAAGGTTCGCAAACTCAAGATCGACGTCGACGCGCTCTCGAAATCCTGCAACGGAAAGAAGTCCGACGTATGCGAGTCGGACGCCGGGGTCACCGCCGTTTCCGCCCTCAAGTCGCTCGTTGGCGAAATCACCGCCCTCGACGCCCGCAGCCAGGAGATGGTCAAGGCGGCTACCGTCACCGACCTCTCCACCGAATTCGACAAGGTCTTCTCCGTCTACGCTTCCGCGAAAACCATCGAAACCGGATACCTCAAGCAGAAAGCGATTCTCGAACGCGCTCCTAAGAAGACCAACGCCAAAGCGGCAAAATAAGCCCGTCATCATCACGACATGCAAACGAACTCCTACATCGAACGCCTGAAAGAGGAGATCTACAAGGGCGACAACGCCCAGCAGATCTGTAACCTGATTATCAGCGCCGCGGTTTCGGTACGCTCTTCTGACATCCATATCGAACCGCTCTCCAATTACGTCCGCATCCGCTATCGCGTGGACGGCGTATTGGAAGAAATCCTCGAATACCAGCAGTTCCTCCATCCGCAGGTCGTAGCGCGCTACAAGATCCTCGCGAACCTCAAGATCGACGAATCCCGCATGCCGCAGGACGGGCGCATCTCCGTTACCATCGACGAAAAGCCGCTCGACCTCCGCGTCTCGACGCTCCCCACCGTTTCCGGCGAGAAGATCGTAATGCGTATCGTCGACAAATCGAAGAAGATCCCGGATTTGAGCGTTCTCGGTATCGAAGGGCAGAACGGCGAAATCCTCAAGCGCGCCATCGCGCTCCCGAACGGCATCATCCTCACTTCCGGACCGACCGGTTCCGGTAAGTCGACCACGCTCTACTCGTGCCTTACCCGCCTCAACAAGCCGGACGTCAACATCATGACGCTCGAAGACCCGGTAGAAAACGTCATCGACGGCGTCAACCAGAGCCAGATGTTCCCGGATATCGGATACAACTTCGCTTCCGGTCTCCGTACCGCGCTCCGTCAGGATCCGGACATCATCATGGTCGGTGAAATCCGCGACCGTGAAACCATCAACATCGCGATCGAAGCGTCCCTCACGGGACATTTGGTACTCTCGACCATCCATACGAACTCCGCCGCCGAAACGATCACCCGTATCCTCAACATGGGGATACCGGCGTTCCTCCTCCCGGCGTCGATGAACGCGATCATCGCGCAGCGCCTCATCCGCCGCCTTTGTCCGCACTGCCGCAAGGCCATCGCCGCCGACAAGCTCGAACCGCGCATGCAGGCTTCCGTAAAGAAGGCCATCTCCCGTACGAACAAAACGGAACTCACTTCCCGAGTTTCGATGGAAATCCTCCAGAATCCCGTATTCTACGAACCGGTCGGTTGCGACCAGTGCGGAAACAGCGGATACTCCGGCCGCGTCGGTATCTACGAAATCATGGAAATCGGCCCGGAGATCAAAAAGCTCATCCTCGAAGGGGCTTCCGGCGTGCTGATTAACGAAACCGCCATCGACGCGGGCATGATTTCCCTCGAACAGGACGGCATCATGAAGGCCCTCAACGGTCTCACTTCCCTCGACGAAGTCTACGCCGCGGCGAAAGAAAGCTAATTCCCCAAAACGATATGAACGCGACTTCCAATCAGGAAATCATCATCCAGGACATCAAGGGCGAGGGCAATTCGGATTCCGAATCGCTCGGCCTTCTCCAAAAGATCGAGCTCTGGATGCTCACGAGGCAGAAGATGAACATCAAGCAGAAGGTCGTCTTCTTCCGCCTCCTCGCGACCATGGCCAACGCCGGCCTCCCGATTCTCAAATCTTTGGGAATCCTCGAACGGCAGGAGAAGGACCCGGTTTCCAAGGCGTTCTTCGGCAAGATGATCGCCGGAATCAAATCCGGTAAGAACCTTTCCGCAACGCTCCGCGACTTCGACGGCAACTTCTCCGACGCGGAATGCTCGATCATCGAATCCGGCGAAAAGACGGGACGCCTCAACAACGCCCTCGTCCAGCTCGCCGACCAGGTCGAAAAGGTTTCCGACATTTCCAACAAGCTCAAAGGCGCGCTCATCTACCCGGCGGGCATCGTCATCGTCATGTTCCTTTGTATCGGCGTCCTCATGACGCTCGTCGTTCCCAAGCTCGTGGCGATGTTCGGCGATAAGGAAAAGCTCCCGCCGCTCACCAAGTTCCTCATGAACGTCAGCGACGTGTTCGTGAACTACTGGTGGCTCATGGGCATCGTCATCGGTATCCTCGTGGTCGCGGTCAAGATGTGGAAGAACACCCCGGAAGGACACTTCCGCTTCGACCTCATCATGCTCCACTTCCCGATCGTCGGACCGATCATGAAAAAGGTCGTGCTCTCCAAGTTCTCCCGCGTACTCTCAAACCTCCTCTCTTCCGGTATCTCGATCGTCGAATCGCTGCGCATCGTCTCGGAAGTCGTCGACCATGAAGTCTACCGCCAGCGCATCATGCTCCTGCGCGAAGACATCAAGAAATGAGTGAAGATCGGCGAAGGCCTCGAAGACGACGCCCTCTTCCCGGACATGCTCGTCCAGATGATCAAGGTCGGCGAAGAAACCGCCCGCCTCGACTCCATCATCCTCAAGATCGCGGACTTCTACGACGCCGAAGTCGATACCACCGTAAACGCCATCAACAAGACCATCGAACCGGTCATCATCGTCGTCATGGCGGTCGTCGTCGGTTTCATCGCGGTCGGCATCATGCAGCCGATCATGAACCTCTCCGAGGCGATGGCGGGCTAATACGTTGCGAACCGCAAAAAAAGAGGCTCCGGCCTCTTTTTTTCGTACCCCGCCTTTCCTTGCGGCGATTCGTTCGAAACCGTGCGGTCATGAAAAACCCCGCCGGAAAGGGTGGGGCGGGGGATTACGCGAGATTCGATTCGATTTCGAGAGTGGCCATTTTGGCGGATTCTTGTCCTTCCCGTACGGTGCGTTCGGAGAGTTCCGCGCGTTCCTTTACGCGACGTTCGATTTCAGCCAAACGCCGGTCGACTTCGATCTCCTTCGCGGCTTTGAGGATGGCTTCGGAGAATTTCAACGTCCGTTCGCGGTCTTTTTCTTCGGCGGTCTTTTTCGCGTCGCTTTCGCGGTTCTTGTCCGCTTGCGCGTCACGGCCCTCCTGCGTACCTTTGACGCCCCCGAGCTCCTCTTGCAGTTTCGAATATGCCTTTTCGATGGTTCTTTTCCGTTCTTCGGGATCCTTGATGCCGTTCGCGTTGGATATGGCGGTTCCATAAGCATCCATAAACGGCTTCGCATTCTTTTCGAATTCGGCCAATTCGGTGGCGTTCCCGGATCCTTCCGATCCGTTTCGGGTTTTCGCGATTTCCGAATACGTCTCCTGACCGGATTTTTTAGCGAGCTCGGCCAAATCCTTCTCCTTGTCTTTTTTTACGTCGGCGTAGAGGTTGTTTCCGGCTTTCGTAGCCAGTTCCTTAACGTCGCCGGCCTTATCTTTCAAGAGTTTGTCGGCATCTTCGATTTTCTTGTTCTCGAGACGGCGTTCTTCCTCTTCGGATTCTTGTTTTTCGAAACCCATGGATCGGATTTAGGGGTATGGGGCAATCATATCATAAAACCCCGCTCCAATGCAAATGGGGCGGGGTTTTGGAGTCGCGATTAGAATATTACGACGAATTCGCCCTTTCTCGGACGGACTTTCAGCTCTTCGACGCACTCGGCAGCGGTTCCGCGGATGAACTCCTCGAACTTCTTCGTGAGCTCGCGGGCGATGACGATCTGATGGTCGGGTCCGAAGTGTTCCGCGATTTCCGAGACGGTCTTGTCTATGCGGTGGACGCTTTCGTAGACGACGACGGTATAATCCTTGGTCTTGAGCGATTCGAAGAGCGTCTTGCGCCCCTTCTTGATGGGCATGAACCCGAGGAAACGGAAATCGTGCGTGTGCGCTCCGGAACATACCAGCGCGGAAAGCACGGCGGACGCTCCGGGGATGGGGCAGACGGGGATTCCTTCCGCGATGGCGGCCTTCACGAGGGCGTACGCCGGATCGGAAATGCCGGGAGTTCCCGCGTCGGAGATGAGCGCGCAGGTTTTGCCTTCTTTGAGGGCTTCGAGGATCTTGTCGATCTTCGCGACGCCGGAGTGCGAGTGGAAAGACAGCATCGGACGGTCGATGCCGTAGTGCTTGGTGAGGACTCCCGAGGTCCGGGTGTCTTCGCAGGCGATGAAGTCGGCTTCTTTCAGGATGCGTACGCCGCGGTACGTCATGTCTTCGAGGTTGCCGATGGGGGTCGAGACGAGGTAGAGCATTCGTTTGGGCGGTTCGCCCGGGTTATTTGCCAAATTGGATGCCGTAGCGTTTTTCGAGGTCTTTTACCGAATCCGACACGAGCGCTGACGCTTCGAACCCGAGCGATTCCGCGATCCGTTCCACCGCTTCTGGGCTTTCGGCTTCGATTTCGAGCAGGGGAGGGATGCCGGGATATTCGTCGATCTCGATCTTTCCTTCGGAACCTTCGAGAACGAACGACCTTCGGCGTTTGCTGACGGTGCGAACCTTTTCGAAACCGATGGAGAGGACGATGGTTTCCATCTTGTCCGGATCGGACACGAACGTTTCGGTCTCGGTCATGGATTTGAATCGCGAACCGGAATCGGGATTCCTTCTCTTATGGTTTAAAACCCATCCTCCGTGTTCGCTCCGGAGCCGGAGGGTCTCTCATCACGAATTCTTATAGAACTTCGCTACGAGCGTTTCATCGCCCTTCTGCGCGTATCCGAGAGCGAGGAGTTTGGCGATTTCCGCCTCCGCGTCGATGTTCAGGATTTTTCCTTCGACTTCGTTCATGGAGAGATTGGCTTAGAACGGAAGGAACTTGTCGGCGAACTTCGAAACGACGCCGCCGAGCCAGCCGGAGACGAGCATGACGACCGACCAAGCGAACGGATGGTCTTCAATCCAATATTTCAACCGGCGCGAGTTTGAGCGCTGCTGCATGAGGAAGAGTCGGCCCTGGTTGGATATTTCGTAGTCCCCGAAACGCTTGCTGCGGATTTCGAAGGTAACGAACCCGTTATCGACGCACCATTCCAAAAGGACCCGGTTGTCCGGGTCCGATGAGTACGGCATGTCTTCTTTGGCCATGAGGTCGGCCGATTTTTTCGAAATGCCGTCCTTCTCGAACTTGAGAAGGAAGCGGGCGATTTCGGAATTGGAAGGGCGGATGTCCATACGTGCGGAAGTTTAGAGACCGAGCTTGTCGCGGATGACGTTCACCTCGTAGTAGAGGTTCTGGTCTTTCTTGAGGACGGCTTCGAGCTTGCGGCACGAGTAGAGGATGGCGGAATGGTTGCGGCCCGAGAAGATGTTGCCGATGCGTTCGTAAGTGAAGTGCATCTTGTTCTTCAGGAGGTACATGGCCACCTGGCGCGGAATCATGTTTTCCTTGCGGCGGTCGTCGCCGATGAGCATCTTCTTTTCGATGCCGAAGTGGGTCGATACCGCGTCGAGGAGTTCGTCGTAACTGCGGGCTACGCGGCGCTGTTGCGCGCGGTTGCCGAGCGCGTCGTTGGTGACTCCGAGCTTCTGGAAGCGTGCCGAAACGTTTTCGAGCGTCGGCGGCTTGCCGTGGAGTTCGTACTCGGCGATGATCTGGTTGAGGATGCCTTCGATTTCGCGGACGTTCGAATTGGCGTTGTACGCGATGAATTCGGCGACTTCCTGCGGGAGGATGAACTCGCGGGCGCGGGCTTTCTCTTGGAGGATGGCGAGACGGGTTTCGAAATCCGGCGCTCCGACGTCGACGATGATTCCCCATTCGAAACGCGACTTGAGGCGCGGCTCGATTTCGGTGAGCTCTTTCGGCGGACGGTCTCCGGAGAGGACGATCTGTCGGCCGGATTCGTGCATCAGGTTGAAGATGTTGTAGAGCTCTTCCTGGGTGCGCTCTTTCTTCGCGAGGAACTGGACGTCGTCGATGACGAGGACGTCGATGTTGCGGTATTTCTCGCGCATCTTGTCGACGGTGCGCTTCTTGATGCTGTTGACGTAGTCCGTAAGGAAGCGGTCGGCGGTGGTGTAGATGACCTTCTTGTCTTTGAAGCGCGCCTTGATGGTGTTTCCGATACCCTGGAGGAGGTGGGTTTTTCCGAGACCTACGTCGCCGTAGATGTAGAGCGGGTTGTACGCGGAACCCGGACGTCGGGAAACGGCGTCGGACGCGGCATAGGCGAGCTGGTTGGACGGCCCGACGATGAAGTTCTCCAAGCGGTACTTGTCGTTCATCATGCGGACGTTGATGCCGCCCATTTCCTCTTCTTCCTTCGCTATGGCGGCTTCGTCGTCCTTCTTCTTGGTGGAAGTGAGTTCTTTGTATTCTTTGAGGCAGTCCACGACCGCCGCGTTCGACGGGTTGTCGATGTCGGAGTCGACGACGAAGTCGATGGAAAGGACTTCGGGGAGGACGGTAGCGACGGCGGTTTCGATTTCCTTCTTGAACTTGTGCGCGAGGTTGTCGCGAGCGAAACTGGATACGACGCCGAAAACGAGTTCGCCCCCTTCGTTCGAAAGGAGGGACAGCTTCTTGAAGTACGTAAGGAAATCCTGTTTCTTTACGTTACCGGCGACCGCTTGCACGATCTTTCTGAGAATTTCTACGCTTTGGTGAGTCATTCGATTTCCTAATCCGGTGAGAGAAGATCCGGGAAGTTTTTCACCCCCGGAAGACGAGACATATTTACCCGTCCGCGACCGGGAGTCAAAAGAAAAAAACGCCTTGACGTCCAAAAACGTATACATTTTTTGTACGCAATTCCGAGGGGGTTGGCAAGGGGGCGCGGATACCGGGGTTTTACCCACTGGAAAGCGTAAAAAACCCCCCGGTTGCCCGAGGGGTTTTCGTTGAGTTTTTGACAATGAATTTACGCCTTGATTTCCTTGAGACGAGCTGCCTTGCCGCGGAGGTTGCGGATGAAGGAGATGTACTTGCGGCGAACCTTGAAAGAACGGAGGACTTCGATCTTGGAAACACCCGGGGAGTGGATGGCGAAGATCTTTTCGATTCCGATGCCGTCTACGTCCTTACGAACGGTGATGGTCTTTTCGAGAGCGGTAGCGCCCTTGGTACGGATGACGAGTCCGCGGAACTTCTGGATGCGGGACTTTTCGCCTTCCTTGATGATCTGGTGTACTTCGACTTCCATGCCGGTGCGGACCTGCGGAACGTCGGCCTTGATGAATTCGGCCTGGATTTCGCGAATGAGGGCTGCGTTTGCCATTGTCTCACTTGAGTAACAAAGTAGGGCGGATACGTGGACGTACCCGGAAAAATTACCGGCTAACTATATGGAAAGCCGAAACGGAGTCAAATTTATTTCGCTATGGCCGAGAGCATTTTCGAAAAGCTCTCCCGGTCGATTTCCGTTTCGCGCAGAACGGCGATTCAAAGCTCGACGTTCACGAGCTTCGCAAGCCTCGATTTCGCGTCTCCGGGGGCCATTTTGGCGTACCGGGTTTCGAATTGGTCCGCGAACGCGGATTCTTCCGGGTACTTTTGCCGGAACCGTTTCCAGTTCGGAATGTCGCGTTCGATCTCTTTCATTTCGGGTTCCGGTATTTTGTTTTGGTATTGTCGCTTATATGAAGTCGGCGAGGGGGTCGTACGCAGGCTTGGGTTCTTCTACGGCTGCCGGAACTCCCGCCGGCCTTCAGAAGTTTTTCATCGCGTCGAGTTTTTTCAAACGGTCGAATTCTTCCGCGCCCATGCGGTTCTCTTGGAGTTCTTTCAGTCGTTCTTCGGCCTTCCTTACCGACTCCTGCGCGCGCAGTTCGGCATCGGAGAGGAGCTTGTCGATGCGGTCGAACGCCGAGGCGATGTTCCGCTTGCGCTCTTCGTCGGCATAATGCTTGATTTCGAGGAGCTTGTCGAGGTATTTTGGCCAATTGTCGATGATTTCCACCTGCCGTTCCGGAAGGAGCGCCGAAAAAATACGCTCCAAGTTGTAGCGTTCCTGTTCGCTCAGTCCCGATTCCCTCAGGTAGAGCGCGAATTGGAAATTTCCGGAAGCGTTCATGGTCGGGCCTTATCCGAACCTGCCGGAAAGGAGGAGATCCACGGTTCGGTAGAAGTCCACTCCGACTTTCTGGTTGTTCCGTTCCGCATCGGTCATGATGAGGTCGATTTCCCTGGAAACGGATTCCTTTTCCGAGTCGGGAAGGGCGTCCAGACGTCATTTGAGGCTGTCGATCACGTTCTTGAAAGCGGGATCGGAATTCTTGAGGGCGATTTGGTCGAGCCGGTCCTTCGTGCTTTCCACCGGATTTTTCGGAGTGGAATTTTGCGACTCCGGCGAGGCGCCGTTTTTTTCGGGGGAGGACATCCTAAGTGAGTGAACGAATACCGTTCGAGTATACCATTTCGTCGGCGTAACGCCAATAAACGGCTCTTGCGCAACGCTATTTTGCTATCGAAGGAAGATTCGTTCCCGCCGACGCCCGGGCCATGCAAGCGGTTTTGATGCCCGGAACGGGAATGGTTCCGCACTCGGCGATGGTGGGGACTTTCATGGGATCGCCCATGATGGCCGATATGCGGCACGATTCCTTCACGCCGGTCCCAGTGAGGGCTTCGCAAACCTTCGGATCGTGTTCTTTCTGCGCTTCGCGGACGCTCGCGCCCACTACGCACTGAGCTTTCGCTTTTTCGTCGTGGACGAATTCGCAGCTCGAAGGATCGGCGTTTTCGTTAGCGCGTCAGATACGCACTTCGTCTTCGCAGGCGTAGCGGTCGCCCTGGTTGGAAATCGCCGAGCACCCGTTCAAAGCCGCGTCGTCGGTGGGCTTGAGTTCGGCGCTTACCGTGACGCCGCCGGAACTCTCCGGCATGACGATGGCGTTTCACGAAAAGGTACGGGGGACGAATTCCTTTTCGTCGGCGGAAACGGGGATTCCGGAAGCGGGGATCGCCGAAGCCGGAACGGGCGTGCGGTCTTCCGATCCCTCGCTTCAGCAAGAAGAAAGCAGGAGGGAAGTGGCGGCCGCCAAGACGGCGAGACGGGATTTTGCGTTCATGGGTTCTGCAGGTTCGGATACGCCCCGGATTCTAGCCTATCCGAAAAAATTTCCAATCCTCGCGCGTTTCGGTATCGTATCGCCGATTCCGGACGACCGTCCGGTACTTCCGATTTTCCATGAGGAACTACGTAAAAATCGGCGTGGACGAAGCCGGCCGCTGACCGTGGTTCGGACCCGTCGCCGCCGCCGCGCTCGCGTTCGACCCCAACCGCCCGATTCCCCGGGAACTTTTTTCGTCGCTCGCCGACAGTAAGGCACTGACGGAAAAGGCACGCGAGAAGATTTTCCACGAACTCGTGGCCCTCGCTTCGGCGGAGAACCCCAACGTCTTTTTCTGAGTGGGGATATGCGACAGTCAACTCATCGACGAAATCGGCATCAAGAAGGCCAATAAGGAAGCGATGCGCCGGGCCTTGGCGGAAATCGTCCGCAAGATTCCGAAGGAGCTCGAAATCAACGCCGTGGTCATCGACGGCAACGACAAATACCAGTTCGTCGAAACGGTCGGAAGGGAAGCGGTGTCCGTCATTAAGGGCGACGCCAAGGTTCCCGAAATCTCCGGCGCTTCGATTCTCGCCAAGGTGTTCCGCGACAAGCTCGTCGACCAGTACGCGCTTCTCTATCCGCACCTCGGTCTCGATTCGCACAAGGGATACGGCACGAAAAAACACTCCGACGCGCTCGTCGGACCTTCGTCGGTCACGGGGGCGCACCGCACTTCGTACGCGCCGGTCAAGGCGGTGCTCGAGAAGAAGCCCAAGCTCCTGCTCCACGTCTGCTGCGGACCGGACGCCACGGTTCCCATTATGGATTTGAAGAAGGAATACGACCTCGTCTGTTTCTGGTACGATCCCAACATCCAGCCGAAAGCCGAATACGACAAGCGTCTGGACGCGTTCAAGAAGGTCTGCGAAATCGAAGAGGTGCCGTTCGTCGAAGGGGAATACGACGTCGCGAATTTCCTGGCGGAAATCAAAGGCCTCGAACATACGCCGGAAAAGGGCGAAAAATGCACCAAATGCTACGACATGCGCCTGCGTCGTACTGCCGAACTCGCCGCCGAAATGGGCATCCGCCATTTCTCTTCGACGCTCAACAATTCGCCGCACAAGGACCTTTCGAAAATGTTCGATTTGGGCGATAAGAACGCCCTTTCGAAAAACCTCGTCTTTCTCAAGGAGGCGTTTCGGAAGAACGGCGGTTTCGACCGGAGCGTCGAATATACTAAAACGCACGGAATCTACCGCCAGAACTACTGCGGGTGCGTATTCTCGGAAACGTTCCCCAAGCCGGGCGCCGAAACCGAAGAAGGGGATTGGAGAGGATAACCCAGCCGTTCATCATGGAATCGAAATCCAAGTCGCTCCGCCGCTTCGCGACCGGCTTTCTCGCCGCCGCGTTTTTCGCGTTTTCCGCCGCTCCGGCGTTCGCCCATCCGCTCGACGTTTCGGCGACTTCGATGACCGCGGAGGGGAATTCGGTGACCGCGACGACCGCGGTCCATCCCTCGGAAGTCGAACGGATCCTCGG
Organism: Patescibacteria group bacterium; assembly: GCA_049301335.1. Lineage (GTDB taxonomy): Bacteria > Patescibacteriota > Gracilibacteria > BD1-5 > UBA2023 > JANJWP01. The sequence continues at coordinate 7,858 of JBAQKV010000119.1, read as the reverse complement.
AAAGAGGGGAGTGCCCATGCGCTCGATCACGTTCGGCGACTACTATTCGAAGCAGGATTTCGTTTTCGACTACCTCCGCGAAACCGTGAAGGTTTCCAATAACGGCAAGCCCTGCGAAATCGGGGGATTTTCCACCCGCGAGATGGCCGTGGACGAAATATTCTCGGAAGGCTTCCCCGTGTCGTATTCTTTTTCGTGTGGGGACGGCGTAAGGAAATTGGACGTCTCGGTACGGATATTCGACGAACTGCCGCTTCAGACGAACCGGCTCACGCTCATGGGGCGCGACGGTTCGACTTTGGCGTACAAGGTGCTGACCCCGGTGTTGCCCGATTTTTCCTTCGACATGGCTTCCGGCGCTCCGGCGAAGGGACTCGATTCCGATAACGACGGCCTTTCGGACGAAGAAGAACGCGCGTACCGGACCGATGCGAAAAACCCCGATACCGACGCCGATTTCTATACCGACGGCGAAGAGGTCATGTGGGGATGGAACCCGCTTTCCAAGGCCTTGTCGCCGGGACAGAAACACCGTGAAGAACCGGTGGCGGCGGTTTTGCCCGGAGGAGCGTGAGCGCCTTCCGGATTGGCGGGCGCGAACACGGGCGCCGCGTCTTCGTCCCAAACCGCGGGAGCGGGAGTTCAGACGGCTTGAAAAACGTCCGATTCCGCGAGATTCCAGGCGCCGGTCTCGCTTCTCGATTCTTCGGTCTACGGAGCGGATTTTTTCCGAAAGGTGCTGAAGGGCGTGACCAAGTTCGTACAAGACCCGTCGGCGCCCGGTTTCTGGGGGTTGTTCGCCTTGACCGTCGGGCTCGGCTTCGTCCACGCGGCGGGGCCGGGACATGCCAAAACGCTCCTCGCCGCATCGGTTCTCGACCGTCGCCGCGGATTCTTTTCCGGGCTCGCTTTCGCTCTCGTCTTCACCGTGACGCACCTGGCCGACGTCGCCATCCTCGTGCTTCTCACCAAGTACGTTTTCGAGGCGTTCGATCCGGGGCCGTACATGCTCTTCGTCCAAAGGTTCGGGAGCTTCGGACTCGTAGGACTTTCCGCGTACCTTTGTTTCAGGGCGTACCGCGACTGGAAAAACCCGGTCGTCCTTCCGGATGCCGAATTCCGCGCCATGCCCGGATGGAAAGACCTCCTCGCCGGCTTCTTCGCCGGGCTCGCCCCCTGTGCGTTCGGGTGGGGGATATTCCTCGTACTTTTTTCCTTAGGAAAGATCGGATGGGCGCTCCCGCTCTTGGCCGCGCTCGGAATCGGCATCTTCGCCTGCCTTTTCCTCGTGCTCTGCGTCACGTATTTCCTTCGGGAAAAAGCGTTCGGATACGCCCCTTCGTTCGCCCGGAGGTCTTCGGCGCTTTCGGCCTTGGCCATGACGGCCGTGACCGCGTATTCGCTTTTCCTCGTCTGGTAGTATTGACATTCGTAATTCATTGCCTATAAGTCTCGTATAAGAACGGGCGGGAAACGCCATCGGAGTACGGAAAACCAATACCAAAAAACCCACCGCCGTAAAATGGCGGATTTTGCGTATTTCCGTTACTTGGAAACCTCCATGCGAAACTTCATCCGCCGCTCGATCGCGGTCGCCCTTGCCGTCGTCCTCCCCGGCGTGCAGATCGTTCCGGCGTACGCCGTAACCACCGACGGCACTTCCGCCAACTGGACCCGCGAAAAAGCCGAGCACCTCGCCCGGAAAACCCTTTTCGCCGCGACTCCGACCATGGTCGATTCGCTCTATTCCGCTGGCTCCGCCGCGAACGCGGTGGCTTTGCTGTTCCCGAGCGACGTCGGCCCCGACCGTTCGGCGTTCAATGCCGAAATGGCCAACCTCACCTGAAGCGGTTTCAACTGGGGCGACGGCGGCAGCATGTACAAGTACTACCAGTACAAGCTCGCCCGCGACCCGTACGAGGCGAAGGCGAAGTTCGCCCTCCTTTTCGAGGATATTTTCTCCGTGAACGCCAACGGGTCGTCCATTACCTACAAGGACGTCCAAGACCAGCGCGACCTCCTCTACGCGAATTCCCTCGGCAACTACAAGTCGATGGTGAAGCGCGTCCTTTTCGGCAACGGGGGGACGGGGGATTACGCCGAGGGCAAATTCCTCGACCTTCTCGACCAGTCCGACAGGCGTTACCCCAACGAGAACTACGCCCGCGAACTGCTCCAGCTCTTCCTCATGGGCGAATACGAACCGGGCAAGACCAAGGAAGCCGGCGACGCCCGCAATTACGAAGAATCCGACGTAGCGGCGTTCGCCAAGGTGCTCACGGGTTTCCGTTCCGATTCCGTGACCCACATCGTCAGCTACGACTCGGCGTATCATAACACTTCCACCGGAGTACTCTTCCTTTCCGGGGCATCTTCGGTGAATTTCCCGTTTTATGACTCCGCTTCGGGAACCCTCGACCTTTCCGCGATGGAAACGCCGCTTTTCGCGAACGACGGTCTCGCCGACAATGCCATCGATTACGTTTTCGCGAAGCGCCAGCACCAGATTGCGCTTTTCCTCGCGAACCGCATTTTTCGGTTTTACGCCCACGACAATCCGCGCCGCCAAGACGTCGACGCGCTCGCTTCGACCATCGAATCCAACGGCTTCGACCTCTTACCCACGGTACGGACGTTCCTCGCGAGCGACGCTATGTATTCGGACGCTTCGATGAACGCTCTCGCGTATAAGAATCCCGTCGAACTCACCATAGGAACCGCGAAACTCCTTCATTACAAGGATCCGTCCGCGGTCGATCCGATGCTTTCGGACACTTCGCTTCTCTCGCGTTTCAACTGGACCCCGTATTCTCCGGGCAGCGTTTTCGGTCGCGACGGGTACGACGACAACGCCAAATGGTACTCGACCTATCTCCAGAACCAGTGGATCACCTACGCGAACCGCATCGCGTACGCCACTTCCACCGGCTCGTATTCGGTTTCCGATTACCTTCCCGCCGCTTCGACCCCGATTTCGATCGCCACGTCCGTTTCGACTTCTTCCGGGTCTTCGTACACCGGTTCGGTCGTCCTCCTTTCCGGTACCGCCGACGTCACTCCGGCCGTAACGAACTCGTGAGCCACCGAAACGCTCGCGTTCTCTTTGCCTACCGTGAACCTTCCGGAATTCTCCATCACGACCCAGAACGGCAAGATTTCCATTTCTTCCGGACTCTACGATCCGCTCGCCCTGACTCTCGACGTACCGTCCGGAACGCTCCAGCCGACCGGAACCGGCGCCCTTCCCGTAGCGGTTTCGTCAGGTTCTTTCGCCGTAAGCGCCGCATCCAACCTCGCTCGGCTCGCGAGCCCGTCGGAATTCATCGACAAGCTCCAAGCCGAACTCCTCCTCGGGCGCCAGCTTCCTTCCGACGTTCGTGCCAAGATCGAAACCTTCCTCACGACCGACGAATCCGGTAACGCCGTCGCGTTCCTTCCGTACGACGCGACCTACCAGCGCAAGAAAATCCGCTCGGCCATCGCGATGGTCCTCGCGCAGCCCGAGTACGTCATACAGACCGGCTACGACCTTCCCGCGGCATCGACCGGCGGCAGCTATTCGCCGATTTCCGGAGCTTCCGGCAAGCTCATCGTCGTAGAGCTCGGCGGCGGATACGACTGGCTCCACGGCGTCATTCCGAAAAACGAGTATTCCGAGTACGTCAGCAAGCGCACGCTCGCTACCGGTTCCGGTATCGCGCTCGATACCGGACGTCTTACCGACCTCGGCGATTTCTACTTGAATAACGCCATCGCCTACGGCTCCGGCGGTTCGCCTTCGTTCAAGTCGCTCTGGGACTCGGATAACCTCCGCATTTTCAACCGCGTAGGTACGAAGAACCATTCCCGCGACCACGACGCCGCCGCCAAGCAGATCGCCTCGTACGGTAATACGACCGTCGCGGACGCCGACGGCGTCATCGGCGAACTCGTCAAGACCGCCGCGAGCTCCACCGACGCCATCTCGCTCGGCAACCGCCGCCCGAACGTTTTCCGTTCCGGCCGTTATGCCAACATCGGACCGTCCGGCGCGATCCTTTCCAACGGCTACGTATCGCAGGCGGAAGCTACCGCCCAGTTGAACGCCATCCGCGACATCGCGGGAGGGCGTACGTATCCGGATTCCGCCGGAGACGTCTTCCAGGGCGCCATCCGCATTGACCAGGTCGCCACCCAATCCAAAGCTTCCGGGGGGCCGGACGGCGCGTGATGGGGCAACGTCAACAATCTCAAATTCTTGGAGACCCTCCTCGACAACGGGGTAGGGAAGACCTTCTATATGCAGGCCGACGGCGGGTACGACACCCACTCTAACCAGCTCGCTCCGTCTTCGAATTTCGATCCGAACAACGTTCCGAAAGACCTCAACTACAACATCGGGAACGTCGCTTCGCGCCTTACCGACTTCTTCAACCGCGTAAAAGCCCGCCACGACGTGACGATCGTCGTGTTCTCCGAATTCGGACGAACGGTCGCCGTCAACGGCGATATCGGGACCGACCACGGCGAAGGCGGCGGAATGTTCGTGCTTTCCAATAACTCCAACCTTTTGAACGCCCTTCCGCAGAAAACCTACGGAAACCTCTCGTTCAAGAATTCCAAGGACAACTGGCTCGGCGTCGGCATCGATTACCGTTCGGTGTACGGAAAGATCTACAAGTCGCTCTACAACCTCTCCGACACGAACTACTTCGGCGAAACCGCCGACCTCGCGAAGGACGTGGACGAAACTCCGCCGCACTTCGCGCTCATGCGTCCCGAATACAAGGCCAATAACGACGGCTACGCGCGGGTCGACCTCCGCTTCGCCGGAGAAGGCACGAACTTCGATACGTCGAAATCCTCGTATCTTCAGGCTTGGTACGGAACCGGTACCGACTCGCTCAAACAGGTCAACCAGTGGACGGTCGACAACTACTACCAGAAGACGCCGGACAAGAGCTTTACGTTCGCCCGCGATTGGAACGCCGAGAAGTCCAACTACGCGTTCGCCACCCGCATTTTCTCAAGCCAATACGCCCAAGCCGCGTATTCCGGAACCATACGGCTTCCGGAAGTCCTCGCGACTTCGGTAAACGCCGTTTCGCTCACGGGCGACAGCGTTCTCCGCCGTTACGATTCCACTTCCGTGAATTCCCGCTATTCCGTCCCGGGAAGCGGCATCCTCATCGCCGATTCCGGCACCGGAGCCGGACTCTCCGTGACTTCTTCCGGAGGAATCACCCTCACTACCCAAACCGGAGCTACCAACGTCGTGGCGCTCACCGCGTCCGGCACGCTCACGTGGAACGGCGGGTTCGTCCTCGGGGAAAACGTCGATCCTTCGAGATTCCTCTCCGACCGCGCCGTCACGTCTTCGGGCAGTACGTCGCTGCGTTCGATGAACGTCGCCAAGATCGTGAAAATCGGCGCGGACACCCTCGGCGTGGGAATGGAACTCGACCGCAACGTCGTGGTCTCGTTCTCGGATATGGCGCCTTCTTCCGAATTTCGCATCCTGAGGAGCGAAGACGGCATCAATTGGGTCGACCAATCGAACTCCACCACGTTCTCCAACGCTTCCGGACGCCTCGCGTTCGCCACCGACAAGTTCTCCTATTTCGCCGCGGTTTCCGTGGTTCCGCCGCCGGTGCCCACCTGTACCGTTTCGGCGACTCCCGCTTCCGTTACGGACGGCAATTCCGTCACGCTCGCGTGGACGGCTTCCGACGCCTCTTCGGCGACGCTCGTTCCGGGGAACGTTTCCCTCGGGCTTTCCGGTTCGCTTTCGGTCATTCCTTCGGCGAGCGCGGTAACCCGCTACGTCGTGAACGTCGCCGGCGCCGGAGGTTCCGGGTCCTGCTCGGTTTCCGTCACTTCGACCGCCGCGTCTTCCGGCGGCGGATCGTCTTCGGGCGGTTCTTCCGGCGGCAATTCTTCCGGAACCTTCTCCGGCGGAGGCGGCGGAGGAGGAAGTTCGGCGCAACTCCGCGACTCCTGTCCGTTGGGTGATTACTCGCAGAGTTACTACGACGGAAGCTGCGGAACCGCTCCGAAAACCTCTACCGGAACCACTTCTTCCACGGTTTCCAATCCTACCTCCGGCAAAGTTCCCGCCGTAGTGACGAAGCCTTCGGTTCCGACTTCCGCAACGGATTCCTCCATGGGCGCCGGCAACCTCTCTTCGGTTCTCAAAGACAAATCCCTCAAGGGTAAGAACGCCGTCGTAACCCAGGAAACCAAGTCCGCGCTCGATGCGCTTGCCGAATCCGTAGCATCTGACATAATTGTCAAAGCTTCGTCAAATCCCAGGAAGATGGCACGTCTTTTCGACCCGGTGAAGAAATACCTCGAAGCGCGTGCGAAAAAGGCTCCCGAAGCCGGACAAAAGAAGGCCATCGGATACCTGAAAGCGAAAATAGAATCGATACTCCGTCAGAAAGCCTCCGGCGGATAAACCCATCAACCATGCAAGCAATGAAGACGAAGCTCGAATCGTATTCCGTAGACGATTTCGTGCGCGTCGCCGACCGCATCGCCTCTGGGCGGGAACGTCCCGTGAACGCCGATCCGAAAGACCGGCAAATCGAACTCTGAATCAGGTATTTCACCTCGAAATACTCTTTGAAGGCGGCCGACCTCCTTGATTTCGACCGGGCGTACGACCTTATCGAAGAGCGTTCCGAGAACTTCGAGAACGGCCTCGCCGACCTCGGTTTCCTGACGAAATTCCGCAAACGCGTCCTTACCCAGGTGTCCACTCCCGACGCGGCGAATCTCCTTCGGATTTTCGAAAAGAGCCCGCTGACCTATTTCGCCTGGGAATGCCCCAACGATAGGACCGTATCCAACGTCAGCACGAACGTCGCGAAGAATTTCGGGTACGGCCCGAACGACTTCCTTAACGGCGGAAAATCCTTCGTGGATCTCATCTATCCCGACGACTTCATGCGCGTCCAACGGGAAATCTACGAAAACGTCGATCAGAAAAAGCTTCCCGAGTACGACCTGTACTACCGCATCCTCCATTCCGACGGCCGCGTCCGCTTCGTGCACGACCATACCCATGTCGTATACGACGAATCCGGCAGGGCGATCCAGTCCTTTGGCTTCGTCTTCGACGTCACCGAGCGCGAGGAAACCCGGATGATGCTCGACGATTACGTCCGCGCGATCGACCAGAGCGCCATCGTGCAGATCGTCGACAAGGACGGCATCATCCGCTACGCGAACGACTTGTACCGCAAATTGTCCGGAGACGAGAGGGACGTGGTCGGCAAACCCGTACGGATGCTCGGGGGAAAAAAATACCAGGACGACGAATTCTGGAAAGGACTCTGGACGACCGTTCTCGCGGGCAAAGTCTGGAGCGGCGTCGTTCAGAACCCGGTTCCGAAACAGGGGAGCGACGAAAGCTATTACACCCATACGACCATTACGCCCCTCCAGAACGCCAAGGGCGAATACGACCGGTTCATCGCCATCAAATTCGACATTACCCGTTTGAAAGAAGTGGAATCAGCGCTCAGGCGGACGAACGCCCGCTTCGAAAAAATCCTCGATTCCACTTCGCAGGGATTCTGGTCCATCGACGCCGATTTGAACGTCAGGGAAGTGAACGCTTCTTTCTGTTCCCTCCTCGGATACGAGGAAGATGAAATCGTAGGGAAGAACGTACGCGATTTTCTCGACGCCCGGAATATCGAGATTCTCGAAAAGAAATCCTCGACCATGATGACGACCGAACACCGTTCGTACGACGTGGAATTCCTCACGAAAGACGGAGTGCCCGTGCCGGTCTCGATTCTCGCGACGACGATTCGTGACGAGAACGGGGTTTTTCAAGAGGCCATCGCGTTCATCAGCGACGCTACCGAGA
>JBAQKV010000118.1:0-14283 GCA_049301335.1 Patescibacteria group bacterium | reverse complement strand
CTTCCGAAGCCTTGGGCCGGGAGGTTTTCATCGACGGTTAGGGGAATAGAGCGGGCTCTCGACGACATGGATTACCGCGACGCGTTCACCCGGGCCATGTCGATGACCGACGCGATGGAAGCCGATTACGCCGGACAATTCGCCGAAGGCTCCGAAGACCGCGAATCGGTTAAGCGAATTTTCGCGCACGTCCGAAGATCGGAAGCCGAGTTTTTTCGGCATTCCTATTCGAAGCTCCGCGAACTTTTCGACGACGAACTCGGGTATCTGAAATTCAAGGACGCGCCCACTGGGAAACCGGCAGAAAAAACCGTCGTGCTCTGGGATATCGACGAATCCGTCGTCTATAACGACGCGAGGATTAAGAAATCGTATGTCAGGCCGGCGTTTTTTCCGCTGCTCGAGCTTTTGCGAGCCGTCCGACCGGACGTACGCCACGGGGTGCTGACTTCACGCGGAGACGGCAGGCTGAGACTTCAGTTGGCCGGTCATGAACCGCACTACGCCCTCGTCGATTTAGCGGGTTCGTTCGACTCGGAATACCTGTTTTGAAAAGAATCTTACGAGGGCGTGAATTTGGGTGCCCGGCACGGTTTCTACGTCTCCCGCGAAGAAACCGAAAGAACCGGATACGAAGGAAAAGTTCGGGGGTTCCATTTCGTGAACCAAAAAGAACCCTCTACCCGGTTCTTCCTCGTGGACGATTTGCTCCAGAATCATTTCGAAAATATCGGCGGCGGAGTAAGGCTTTGTAAAATGGCGAGCGCTACGGTGATGGAAGCGTTGCCGTTGCCGGAATAGACGGCGAAACGCTTGCCAAACGTTCGTAACTGGATATACCTAAATATGTCGGGCAATCACGCTCGGCATTTCGCAAAAAAAGAAGGAGGTCATTATGACCGACAACGTCGTCCAGTTGGACAAATTCAGACAAAAAGGCGGCCAAAAGCCCGCCAAACCTACTTGCGGTTTCCACGCGGTTTCCAACCGCACCGGCAAACCCATCCATGGCATCTCGGCCATGCTCCAGACTATGGGCGACCACGGCGGTCCCGACGCGTTCCTGCACAAGGCAGTAGAACTCGGCGTGACGCACGCGATCCAAACCCTTACCGATACCTCCGGCGCGAACCTGAAAAAGGTTTCGTGACGAGAAGGAAATATGATCAAAAGCCCCTCGCGTTTCGCGGGGGGCTTTTTCGAATCCGTTCTCTGAGATGACGGGAATCGTTTCTCCTCGCTACCGCTCGTCGAAACCCGCGCCCTTCGAAACGTGCCATCCGTGGCACGTTTCGTCGGCTTCGCCGTCGGGCGTGCGATTCCCAATTTCCAATCAGATAAAACAATAAAACCCCTCCGCAAGCAGAGGGGTTTTCATGTTTTATTGGTGGAGATGACGGGAATCGCACCCGTGTCCCGCAAGGCTCACCGTACGCGTGTACTTTCATAGCCGACGTTCGGTTACGCGATCCGGATGGGAACGGGGCGAAGACGCCGTATCGCGAAAGGTTTCCTATACCCGTTTACCGCTGAACCCAATGAAAAGGGCGGGAACGGGTTCCGTTAGTGCGGCGTACGCCCCGGAAAAGACGTACGGAGTTTGCGGCAGGCCAGTCGGCACTCATCCCGTAGGAGGTCGCGTTTTTTACCTTACTTTCGAGTCTAGAAAACTAGGCAGCGAGAGCGAAGGACGGGGCAGCGACGCGTGCCTTGAAGGCAGCGGCGAGACCACGGTAGGTGCGGTTTGCACTTGTTGTCGTCCGTGATTGATATGCGGAAGGCACGGACATCTCCCGAAAAGCGCGTACGGGGAACGGTTCTTGCGGTAGAATTCTGTATCATCCCCACGTGGAACCGATGATAATGCGAAAAACGAAAAAGGCAAAACGCGTTGATTTCCGCTTCGGATGCGGTACTCTACGGACTAAAGGAAGGAACGCACCCGATCAAATCACGATGGAACGAACCGCAAAACTCTTCGCTTCGATATTCTGCGCCTTTTCCGCGCTCGCTTCTGCCGTATCCCCGGCATGGGCGGCTACGACGATTACCGTCACCGCCAGCAAACCCTCGGGCACGTATGACGCGCCCATTTCCGTGACCCTCACCGCGAGCGACCCCGCCGCCAAAATCTGGTACGTGTTCGACCCCAAAGCCCCGCCGGGCGACGCCTTCCCCTACGTGAAGCCGCTCAGAATCGAAAAATCCACCCCCCTCCTCTACTTCGCCTACGTCGACAAGGAGCACGAATCCAAGGTCGAACGCAAAGACTACGTCATAGCGCCCGTCACCCTCCGCATCGAAGACGGCGTCAGCGTCGCAAGCGACGCGAAAAACGTCACCGTCGTGCTCAGGAATTTCTGACCGATCCCCGTTTCCCTCGCCGGATGGACGCTGCGTACCGACCTCGATACGAGAACGTTTTCCAAAGGCGCGGTTTCCGTTCTGGCGGGCTCCAAAGCCGATTTCACCCTCCCGTACTCGCAGTGAGCGGTCACGCTCTCGTCGCCGGACGGCGAAATCCGTTCGACCGTCATGGTCGAACGCCTGGCTCCGAAACCCGTAGAAGTCCCGGTGTCCGAAACTCCGAAACCGGTCATCGTGACCCAGCCTGACAAGAGCACGCAAATAGCCGTGAAACCTGCGGAAACCCCGGTTAAAAACGAAGTTCCGGCCATGATCGAAGTTCCGAAAACCGTCACGACGGCCTCCGGATCCCCCGTTTCCTCCCCTGCGGAACCGGTTAACCAGCCGACCATGCAGGACGCCATCCCGTCCACTCCCGAGGCCGTTCTCGCCGCAGCGGAAGGCACGTCCGCGACGAACCCGAACGCGACTCCCGATCCGCTCTCGATAAAGACGTCGTCCGCCGAATCCTGAGCCTCGAAGAACGCCAAGAACGTCGCGTTCGCCGCGCTCGGCATACTTGCCGCGTGAGTAGTCATACGGGTCTGATCGATCGCCAAAAAACGCCGAGGGTAATTCCCGGCGTTTTTTCATGCGCTAAAACGTTAAATACCGCGTTAAAAAGTTGCGTCGGAAGAGGTTTTATGAGAAAATGAAACGTGAACTACCGATCAGATCCCGAAAACATGGCAGACGGAAAACAGCAACAGCAATCCGCGGAGACCGCGAAATCAGCGGCCACGGCGCAATCCGCCAAGCGCGAGGGCCTTTTGGCGAAGGCGAAGGAACGCATCGAAAAGGTCGACGTAGGCGACGATAAGGCCCACGACCAGAAAGAAGCCGACGTAAAGAAAAAGGCCCTCGATTTCGTTTCCAACGAATGCCTCACCCTGCCGGAAGACAGGTTTTTCAAGTTGATCGACGCCATCGAAATCCGCATGAAGCAGAAGGAAGCCTACAAGCAGAACCTTCTCGAAGAATTCCGCAAAGCCCGCAAGGAGATAGCCGATTCGATAACGGCCGACGGCAAGCCGGTGCGCGAGAATTCGCGCGTCGCCGCCGAAACGAGTTACGTTCCGAAGAAACTCGAAAGCGACAAGGGGCCCACCCTCCTTTCGTATCTCACGACCATCATTTCGAACGACTTCGATCCCGCGAAGTTCAATTCGCCGTACGATATGCCGTTGCTCGAAGCGATGGAAAAATATCCGGAAATCGGCGGACAGCTCTACTCCCAGCTTCTCAAAAGCAGCAGCAGCCACCTCGCGGGCTTCCTCACTCACTGGAAACCGTGACACCCGGCATTGGTCGCCCTTGAGAAAAAGGGGATGTTCCGGGCGATTTCGCGAATTACCGAGGTCGAAGCACGGCTCCGTAGCGAATTCTGAGTACCTCGGAATTCGGACTTGTGAAACGGCAACCCCAAAGAACACCTCAGGCTTCTTCAGGACCGCATCACCCAATGGAAATCGGGAGATTCCTACAGCAAGACCTGGAACGTCGCCGGCGACATCATCAACGCCGACCGAAAGATCTTTTCGCACAAGTTCGCCTCGAAACCGAGCGCGATGTCGGAATCCGATTATAACACGTACGTAAAACGTTCGGCGAACTACTTGGAATACGCCGTAGCGGCCGGCGCTTCCGGAAAAAGAGAATTCATGGAACAGATCGATTCCTCCACGGAAATCGCGACCGGTTTCATCATGGATTGGAACGAGAACAACCAGATCTACCAAGCGCTCAAACTCCGTGGCAAAGAAAACGTGGCCATCGAAATCTCCCGCTTGAAAAACGAAGCGATGAAACTGTACGGGATACAAATGGGAAGCAATACGGAAAACAACCGCTGAAAAATCAAGGACCTCGTCCGCTACGCGCTGAACCGGGACGAAGGAGGAAAAAGCGCCGACCGCAACCTGGCGGCGAAGGACGCGTTTTCCGGCGGAAAGGATTCCAATCCCGTCAGATCGGCCCGCTACCTCAATTACGCCACCGCGTACGGGAACGAGAAGGAATGGGTATCGTTCGTGGCGACTTTGAAAACGGACAAGAAACAGTTTGCCAAATTCATCTGGAATTGGAACGAAAATTCGCCGCTCTGAGTCGAAATCAAAAGAAACAACGGCGCCGCGGCCATAGACAAACTGAACGCGCTCCAATCGCAGACGAAACGCGATTTCGGCATGCCGGGAAATTTTGGGGACATGACTACCCAAATGGCGCTTCCCGTGGTTGAAAAATACCTCGAGGTCGGTGCGGAGACGGCGAAAAGACGTGCGGAAATCCGCGAAAGGATCGATAACGCCTATCCGGATTAGAGAAAATACGTCGGAGCCCTCTTCAACCAGATTAAAGACGGCGTCCTCAAGCAGGACTTCAAAAAGGTGGAAAAGGCGAAGAACGATCTCGTGAAATTCTCCGACAAGACCCTCGCGCCCCTCCAGACCGAAGCCGCGAGCCTTCCGGGGGATTTCGTAAACGGGGTGGAGATGATGAACTCCTCGTTTAAAAAGGTGGCTTCTCTCCGCGTTGCCATCGAAGCCATGAACACTATGAGCATCGCCGATACCGGAGAAGTGATGTCCGCGCTCAAGTGAACCGCGTTTTCTGACGCGAACAAGGTTTGGATAGAATCGAAAGAGTGGCAGATCAACGCGATTCTCGACCAGAAAGACCTTGGCGCGGTAGTCGGGTTCACGTCGGAATTAGGATGACTCCAGAGGTCCCAGCACGTGAAGACGCAAACGCAGTTCGACGAAGAAATCAGAACGAAAAAGATCAGCGACGTGAATTCCGAAGCGTTCTACCAAGCCGTTTGCCAGGCGAACGTTCTCGGTACCCTCAACCTCCATGACCTCAAAGCCCGTTGGGGGGAATACCAACTCCTGAAAATCGCGCTCCACTGGGGCGTCGTCGAATGAGGCAAGGTCGAACTCAACATCAACAACAGCCTCGCGTTCAAGAAACTCCAGAACGACCGTCCGAACGTGGCGGGAAAGTTCCTCAGGGTATTGAAAGAAGCCGTGAAGGAAAGGGAGGGCGCCCTCTCGAAAATCAGCCTTGAGAACGCCGATCTGCAATCCGTAAAGGATTGCCTGAAGACATTGAAACCCGGCATCGGCGAAAAGGAAATCGAAGTCACGCTGGCAAACATGAAGAGCGCGACTCCCGACAGGCGCCTGCGTATTCTCGAAGAACTGAAATGAGGGGCCGAGCTCAGCGAAAAGGAAATTTCGGGCTTTTTCACCTCGCTCGAAAAAGTGAAGGGGCACGAAATCGCGAAGGTGAAGAAAGAAATCGGCGACTTGGGAATCGGGGATCTCGAAATCCAAGCCTTTCCGGAAATGACGACCCTCATTTCGAAGGCGTCGAACGAGTTCGCTAAAAAGAAAGTCTCGGAAGACTACGATTTGGTCACCCTTTTGACGAGGCACGATTTCAACCACGTCGTTAAGGCCGAAGATCCCAAAGGAAAGGTGCCGAGATTGAGAAAGCTTTCGGAAATCCGCGCGGAAGACGCTAAAAAAATCGCGGCGGCAGCGGAAAAGTATCTCCCGGAATGATCCAAACTCCGCGAGTATTTCAAATTGCACAAAACGAAGACCCAGATGGTCCGCGAGCAGGCGGAATACGGAATCCAAGGGAAAAGCGCGAAGGCCGGAGCGATGTTGTCCCACGACGTGAAGACCCTCCCTCCCGCGGCGGCGAAGAAGCGCGTGGAAACCTATAACGACGGCGTCGTGAAGACTGCCAAGGTCGTAGAAATATTGAAAGACCGGGAAGATACCGGAATGTCTTCCGCACCGTTGACCAAGAACGAAAACAAAGTGGTCCGCGAAGCCGAGAAGGCCGTCGGAAAAGCCAGCAAAGAAGGCTACGACCTGCTTCCTGGCGACAGTTCCAAAATCGGAAATTCGGAAGCGCAGATCCGTTCGTCGGAAATCTTTAGGAATTACCTCAACGAAGTCGCTTCCGGCAAGATCGAATTGAGCAGCGAACAGGCGGAAGTCTGGATAAAGGTGAAGGACGACGTTCCTCGGACTCCCGTGACGCCGGCCGCCAACGCCGATTCGCACGCCAATCACAACCATTCGGGCGCGCTGGGCAACTCGTCTTCTATCGATTCCTTCACCGATTCGAAGCCGGGAGAGAGACTCCAAATCGGCAACGGCATCGCCGCGGTCAAAACCGAAGGCGGAGGGCTCGAAATCACCGCGGGAACCAAAAAGCTCCGGTTCAGTTCCGCGGAAGCCGAAGGGGCGGTACAACAAATCGACCTCCTCAAGGAAGCCGGAGCGGAATTCCTCATCCCGGCGATGAAGGAAATCGCCGAAGCTTCCGACACCCGCATCAAGGACGGCGTAGGGCGCGAAGAATCCGCGCGGATCCTTTCGACCCTTTCGAGAGCCTTCGGATTCGATTCGGTAACCAAGGAAACCGACCCGAAACTGATGCTCGAAAAATTCAAAACCGCGGCTTCCGGGGCCTCCGGAGACGGCGGAATAGGCATGAAGGCGAGGAATCTCGGAATTCTCGATCCCGCGAACAATTCCCTTAAGACGGACGTTCTCATCAAAATGATGGAAGGAACGTCCGTAGGAACGGAAACGAAATCCGAATCCGCGACGAAAGCGTAGTTTTCCCTAAAAAACGAAAGCGTGACCAAAAGCCGCGCTTTTTGCTTTGCGGTGAAGGATTTGGTAAAATTCGGAGTGAACTTACCAAACCGACATGTCCGACAAAGAACGAACCTCGCCGAGCCCGACCCCTTCGAACCCTATCGAAACCGCCGACATCTGATCGGACGGAACGGAAACGGCGTCGGACCGCCGCATTCGCGAGTTCACCCTCCGGGAACTCGAAAAAAGCAAGAAAGCGCTTCCGAAAGAGCGTTATGAAGCCCTCGTCATGGCAGTCGGGGACATTTTACGCACGCATTACGAACGCGAGGAGCAGGTTCATGAAAGCGTGCGGACGAAGATCGCGGAATTCAAGGACGAAGTCGATCCGAAGAGCGTACCGGGCTGTTTGAGGAACAAGTTCGATCCCGTTATGATAAATGGGCGCGAGACCGCGGAATACCTTACGGACGCCACTTCGACGCCGGAGAAGTTCGAAGCGTTCAAGAAACTTCTCGCCTCCGACGAAGAGCTCATGGCGGGATTCATCCGCTACTGGATACTGCTCGACATGCGCGGGGAGGTTTCGAATTACAGCAACGTGAAACGCATCATGACCCAGAACCGGGGTGCGGACGGAGTGGTCAAGCTGGACGCGTTCCATAGGGATACCGTCGACTCGATGGGGATCGTCCTCAACGACGAAACGCTGAACGTCCGTCGCGGCGGCTCGACTGAGCAAAAAAACGGCGGGGTCGCGGAGCAATTGAAAGTGAAATACAACTTCTATCTGAAGAAGGACGGAAAATACCACGAACGCGAAGGAAACAAAGTATCCAAAGACTTCGCGGCCATTACGGGCGGCGCTTCCCTG
Source organism: Patescibacteria group bacterium (assembly GCA_049301335.1). Taxonomy (GTDB): domain Bacteria; phylum Patescibacteriota; class Gracilibacteria; order BD1-5; family UBA2023; genus JANJWP01. The sequence goes on along the minus strand of JBAQKV010000118.1, from coordinate 6,381 downwards.
TCCGGATTTCGAAACGAAGAGATCGCGGATGTCTTCTCGTACGCCTACGTACACTCGAACAAGTATCCCCTCACGAACGAATCGGCGCGCATTCCTGACGCGATTTCGAAAATCAAGGCCCGATTCGCGCACGATCCGGCCGGACTCATCGCCATTTCCGAATGATGGGGAGGCGATCTTGCCAAAACCAAACCGCCTATCGACACGAGGCTCCAGGTGGGCGACGCGAAAGGCATTAAGAAAGAATTCATCACGACGGCCAAAGAAGCCTTCAAAGAGGCCACCGTAAACATCGTCGGCGATTTCGTAAAGAACCAATTGGGCGAAGGGGCGAAGCCGGAAAAAATCGCGAAAGTCACCAAGAAAATCCGAGACGTCATCGAAGATACGAAAGCGAAGCCCCACTCGAACTACTTCGCAGACGTCGGACGGGAAATCAAGAACGTGCTCGAGGACGCCGGAGTGAAATCCCTTTCGTCGAAGGACAACCTGGCGTTCGTCAGAAACGTGCTCGGAGTGGAAGTGGCAAGACAGAATTTCGACGCGAAAAACGATCCGAAAGAAGCGAAGTATTTCGCCGCGTATTCGGACTGCAAAAACGTGAAAGACGTAAACGCCGCAAAGGAAAAGCTCTTGAAGGCGAATCCTTCGGACAAGGCCGCGGCTGAAAAATTCGCGGAACTGCGACTTCGCGAACTGTCGATTCAAGCGGCGAACGAACTGGCCACGAACCCCGATCGGGGACTCTCGGAAATAGCGGGCGAAACGTTGTTAAAGTTGAAGTGATCCGTCACTTCGGAGTCGATACGCAAGCAGATGGGCCACACCCTGAAGTCCGAAGAAAAGCTCGCCGAACTCGAACGCGCCGCTCCCGCGGAACCGGGACGCAAGCCGTTCGAAAGCATGTCCGACGACGAAATCAAGAAATTGGCGGCATCCTTCGATTCGAAGGCCGGAAAGACCGATGACGACCAGCGCCTCGCCCGGGCATTGACGGAATACTCGGCAAGCCGCAATCCCGCACGCAGGGAATACGTGGCGATATCCGGCGGCATGACCTACGAAGAAGTCGCCCGAAGGGAAGCGAACGGAGAAAGCCTCGATTCCATGTTCGAAAAAGCCCGTAAGGAACCCGTTTTCAAGAACGTGGCCCCCAATGCCGACGCGAACCGCAAGGAATCCGTTTCGACAACGGATGGCGACGGTACGTACGGCCCCGCTTCCGGTCCCCGGTCGCTCAAGGAAGGACAATCGTACGAATTCAAGTTCGCCGGAGACTCGGCGCCCGTCGAAGTGAAAAAGACTTCCGATACGCAGAATCCCTATCTCGTTTCCGTCGGCGGAAAAGAATCTTTCGCCTGCAGCGAAAATAACCTTCGCGCGCACCTCGACATGGTGAAGCTCCTTTGCGACAACGGACTCGAATTCCTCGCTCCGGTTTCCAAAGAAATGCTCAAGACCGCGTCCCTGCGCGAAGGAAATCTCGCGTCGGCGGAAGACGGGAGCTTTACGGACCGCGAAAAGCGGCTGTTGCTCAAATCTTTCGCGAGCGCTTTCGAAATAGACTGATTCCCTTCCGACTCGGTCGAAATTTCCGGAATGGAGACGTACCTCAAGACCTTCGCGACCGAACGGTCGACGACCTTCCGGGACTTGGGAATGCGTTCGAAAATTCTGGACGAAAACGGAAACGTCCGCAACCGCGAAGCGTTTCTCGCCAGATTGGGAAAATAGGCGAAAATATTGATTAAAAGTACGAATTACGGGATAATCCCCTTAGAAACCAAGCATCCCCCCATACGATGCCGAACGAGAAACCCTCAGAATCGAACCGGAATTCGGGCGCGTCCAGCGCCCATTTCGAATTGGCGAAAGCCCGGGTTTCGAAGATCGACGCGAAATCCGACCAGTCCGACGCCTGAGACGAAGAACTCCGGCAGGAAGCGTTGAAATTCATAGAAAAAGAATGTCTGAGCCTTCCCGACAAGGAATTCATGGCGCTGCTTTCGAAGATCGAGGACGCCCTCAGGAGGAAGGACGCCGAAATCAGTACGGTACGGGAAAAATCGCAAGTCGCCCTGAAGGAAATATCGGAAGAGCTCTCCCTTCTTCCCCTTTCGAATTTCGATACCGGGGTCGCGAACCCGAGAAGCGTCGCCGAATATTTGTCGAACGCGGTATCCACCACGGACAAGATGGACGGGTTCGAGAAAGCGCTCCGCAGGAATCCCGAATGCCTCATGGGGTTCGTCCAGAATTGGAACGACCGGCATCCCGTCCGGAAAGAATTGGAAAAGATGTGACTCCAGGGCGGACATGCCGTCGCCCGGCTCGACAACCATAAAAATTGGGAAGAAGCGACCCTTCGACGAAACGGAAGTCTGGAAGGCATGGGCGAACGGATAGAAAAAGGGAACGCCGCCATTTCGAAATTCAAGAAAATCATCGGCGACGGCTTTCCGAACCCTTCCGACAAGAATGCGGCTGACGAGATGGTCGCGCTTTTCGAAGACATCGAGGGATCCCGCAGATCGGAACCGATCCTCATCCTCACCGACGACCCGAAAAACACCCTCGCTTTCATCGTCCGGTGGGCCAAACAGCCAAATCCGATGGCCGAAGCCATGAGAACGCACCCGAACGAGAACGTGCGTTACGCCCTTGTCGCCCTAGATGCGGCATTCAACATGGGCATGACCAAATACGGGTACGAACCGGACTGTCCGCCCTACGATTTTCCCAATGCCGTGGAAAGGGACCGGAAACGGTTCGAAAACCGTTACGGGCGCGCGCAAGAGACGAAAGCCTGGAACGCGGAATGCCGTTCCTTCCTTACGGAAAAATGGAACGCGCTCATAAAGGCGCGAACCGAAGGGAACGCGGTCGATTCCGCGAAAATAGGAGCGGAGATCGATAAATTTTTCCAAGGCGATTTCCGAAAAATGAACGAGCAGGTGAACTCCTGGTTCTTATGACTCGTTCCCGAACAACAACCGGATTCCTATAAGGAGTTCCAGGGCATCGCCACTACGAAGATGCTCTTCGCCGCAGTACGCGCCACTTTCGACGACGGAAGCGAAAGCCCCGTCGCGAAAGCCGCCGACGCGGAAACGGGAGCGAAACTCCGAAGGTACGACGAGAATTTCCGAGACATGCTCCGCTGAGGGGCGGCCTCGCTCCTCGTCGACGACGGGAAAGGGTGACTCGAGTCGAAGAACATGTCGAACTTCGTGGAAGAAGTTTCGCAAGAAAGCGACCTGCAGGCGATGAAATACCCCGAGGGCGTCGCGAGATACCTTTCGATCACCTACGCGCGTTGAGGCAAGGAGGCTTTCGCACAGTGTCTGAGGTCGGATTTCGGGTCGAAATACGACGCGATCGTGCTCAAGTTCGCCGACGTCGCCGGATACGTTTCGAAAAACGGATCGACCAATCCCGAAGCGTGGTCGAAAATCGAAAGGACGCTCATCGCCACGGACATGGAGACCTACGGCTTCTTCCAAGATTTCCTGAAAAGCGAGGTGGAAGCCATACTCGCGGACAAAAAAGCCATCGGCGAAGAAGACTCCGGAACCGTGCGGAAACTTCTGGAAAAGAAAGGTACGAAGGAGCAGATCGACAAGGTCCTCGAAACTATCAGGGGAAAGGGCACGAAGGAGCAGTTCAACGCGCTCCTTCGCGAATTTCCGAACCTCACCCACGGGGAAGTCGAGGCGATTTTCACCGAAATCAGCCGGCGGTCGAAATGAGCGGCCGAAGCCCATGGTCGCGAGGCGGAACGGATACTTCCGAAAACCGAACTCATGGAGTACGTTCCGGGGTTCGTCGTGCTCAAACGGGAACTCGCCATACGTCCGGAACATGAAACCCTTAAAGAAGCCGAGCGCCGGAGCGACCTCCTGAAAAGGCTTCAGGAAAGCAACCGCGACGAACCCGACGTCTTTTACCGGAAATTCAAAGACGATGCCGACTCCATCGTCCGAATCCTCGACGAGTACGCTTCCAAATATTCGGCGTACAAGGGCGATTGCGAGAATCTTTCCGCCTGGTTCAAGCACAAGAAGCTCTCCGGAGAGAAATTCAAAGAATCCGTTACGCAACAGGGCGTAGCCGAGACCTCCCGCAAAGAATCGGCGGCTTCGGGGCCGAATTCCCGTGCCGGGAACAGCGCGGAAAAATACCTCGCGGACATCGACGGGAACTCGGTTCTCGCGGAAAAACTCCTGAGCGCGAAAGAACAGGCCGACGCGCTCGAAGCGTCCGGTCGGACCGCCGAGGCGGCGGAACTTCGGAAAATGGTTTTCGGAAGCGCCGATTGGTCGCTTTCCTCCGACGTTCCGAACTTGGAAAAAGCGGCGAAGGGCATCGAAAAAGCCGAAAGGGACGAAAGGTTCCGACTCGGCGAAAAGAGCGGCGGCGAAGCGTCCGTCGACAAGACGTCGGACGCGGCGGGCGAGATGAGGAAATCCGGCACGACCCCGTCGGAAGCGGCCGGACTCATCGTTTCGCAGCTGCAGGTCGGACGCGAAGTACGGGTGCCCCTCGAAGGGGTTTCCGCGGACGTTCGGGTATTGAAAACCCGGAACGCCGCCGAACCGTTCCTCGTAAGCGTCGACGGGAAAGAATCCTTCTCCTGTACGGAAGAAAACCTCGCGGCGAACCTTCAGGTGGCCGATCTCCTTTCGAAGAACGGCCTCGCCTTCCTCGCGCCGGTTTCCGGCGAACTCCTCAAGAGATCGAGCGTCGCCAAGGGGAATCTCGCGACGGCCGCCGACGGCGACTTCGGCGATCGCGAAAAACGCGAACTCCTCTCTGCGGCGGCGAAAGCCCTGAAAATCCAAGACTTCCCTCACGAATCTGCGGATCTGAACGAAATGTCGGCAAGACTCTCGAGGATTTCCCGGGACGAAAATTCCAGCGTCCGCGAACTCGGAATCCGGAACGGCGTCCTCGACGAATCGGGAAACCTGAAAAACCGCGAAGAATTCCTCGCGTCGGCAACGTAATCCCGAAGCGAAAATCACAGTGCCTCCGCCTTGACCGCGGAGGCTTTTTCGATATATTGGGGCGTAAGAAGTTCCGCTACTCGCCAACCGATTGCGTTCCTGATAATGGCGAGGGCGTATTTTTTAGTATTTTCTAAAAACTCCACCCTCCATGGCAAAAAAGAAAGAGGCGGACGGAAGCGTAAAAACTCCCGCCCTCTCCGAACTCGGTGCCGTTTACGAGGTGAAGGGCCGGTACTTCTTCACGGACGACCGCTCCATCCTCGAAATCCCGAACCTCATCGAGGTACAGACCGACAGTTATCAGGAATTTTTGAACCACCGTCTCGAAAAGGCTTTCAAGGAAACCTTTCCGATCCAAGACTTCTCCGGTGAAAAAATCGACATCTACTACAAGGGCTTCACTCTCGACGAGCCGAAGCACACCGTAGCGGACGCCAAGCGCAAGAACCTCAATTTCGAGGCTCCGCTCAAGGTCCGTCTCGAAATGCTCAACAAGCAGTCGGGCGAAATCAAGGAACAGGACGTCTACATGGGCGGACTCCCCCTTATGACCGAGAAGGGAACCTTCGTCATCAACGGCGTAGAACGTATCATCGTCAACCAGATCATCCGTTCCACCGGCATGTTCTTCGTACCGGACCCCAAAAATCCGGGCGCTTTCGCGATGAAGGTAATCCCGCAGAAGGGATCCTGGTTCGAAATCGAAATCGAAAAGAAGGGCGTCATCAACGTCAAGATCGACAAGAAGCGTAAGATTCCGGTATCCGTACTCCTGCGCGCGTACGGTCTCGAAAACGACTCCGACATCCTCGGCGCGTTCAAGGGCAATAAGGAATTCATCGCCAAATACGTCGCTCCGACCATCGACAAGGACAAGACCAAGACCCGCATGGAAGCCCTCTACGCGATCTACAAGCTCCTCCGTCCGGGAGACCTCGGTACCGACGAACGCGTTTCCGAACTTTTCCGCACGACCTTCTTCGACGTGAAGAAGTTCGAACTCGGCGAAGTCGCCCGTATCAAGATCAACCGCAAGCTGAAACGCGACGTCGCCTACGCCGACGAAGGGAAATTCCTCTCCGCCGACGACATCGTCGAAGGTCTCAAGTACCTTCTCTCCCTCATGGAAGAAGTACCGGGATGCCACTGGGACGACATCGACCACCTCGAAAACCGCCGCGTACGCTCAGTAGGCGAACTCGTCTACGACAAACTCAAGGTCGGTCTCGCCCGCATGGAAAAGATCGCCAAGGACCGCATGACCATCATCGAACTCGATGACGCGACTCCGGGAACCTTCATCAACTCGCGTCCGATCGTGGCGGTTCTCAAGGAATTCTTCGGAACCTCCCAGCTCTCGCAGTTCATGGAC
>JBAQKV010000117.1:0-6739 GCA_049301335.1 Patescibacteria group bacterium | reverse complement strand
CCCCTATCCGAAGTACGGGCCATTTTTTCGTACCCGTAAACGCGGGCGCGGCGAAAAGGCGGTTCAAAGAAACGAATTCGTCGAGCGAGATGGAATGTTTCGAAGCGAGGCCGGCGGGCGTATCGCCGCGAACGATGCGGAACTGCGAAAGTAACGGACGCACTTCGTCCTTGAGGAGTTCCTTTCCGGGCTTGTAGGCGCCGGAGGCGAGGATGGATTCGGCCCGTTCCTTGACGAAGAGGCGTTCGAATTCGGGATCGGTATCGGGTTTTCTAACCGTGGAAGAAGAGACGGCGAGCGCGGACGAGAGCGTCGCGGCAAGCATGAAGTTCTTGGCTCTGGAAGAGCGCATGATTCAAAGGAAAAGAGGGTGTTCGAAGTTGAATATTAATGAAATATAGCAATCGTCAATAGAGAGTTTGACAAAGGGGTTCGGGCGAGTAAAAATGCCTCATCAAACAAATACGGAAGGAGACTCGCATGAGGCTGGAAAAATCGAATTTCCGCATCGATTCGAGCGGATGGGAAGAAACGACGATAGGCGGACAACGGGTCAAAACCAACCCGCTCCGCGACGTCATCGAACTGCTCGAGGGCGAAGCCGTCGGAGAACAGCACTTCAAGTGGGCCGCGGCCAAGCGGGAAACCGCGAAGGCTTGGAAACGGATGCCGGCGGATCCGGAATGGGACGTTCTCATCGCCGAAAACCATACGCCGCACCTTCCCTACGAAACCTTGGGATTGCCGTTGGCAGGCGTCTGGGTGGAACTTCCGCCCGAATGGCCGAAAAAGAACCCTTCGCTCTCCGTCGGGGACGTCGGCCAAATGGGTATCTACTGGAGCGACACCGAGGCCCAAGCCGTAGGATACGCCTGGCGGCGGGGATTCTCCAACGGACGGACTTCCGTCACGCGGTATTCCTGCACGAAAGAGTCGTACCTCTCGGTACGCTGTCTGGAAGAAACTCCGGGATTGAAGTGGCGCATCCCCTACCGGGAATGCGAAATCGTCTTGCCTGAAGAAGGAGAAAAGCAATGAACCTCGTAGCACGTTTTCCACATGCGAAGCTCGCGCTTCCGTCGGTCGTCCTGATTTCCATTGCCACGTTTTTCCAACTCGGAAAAGTCGTCGGCTTCGTACTCATGCTCGACCTCTTGGCGCTCATCGTGCCGATCGGCATTATGTACGCGCTGTCGAAACGGAAAATGACGTCGTCCAACGACCGCTCGGACGATTTCGCTTCCCGCGGGACGCTCATGATCATGGGTGGCATCTCAGCCGTAATCGCGCTCACCGGCTTCGCGTTCGGCAGCATTCAGACGCCCGTCGCGATGACCGTTCTCATCCCTTGTATCGGGGCGATCATGGCAAGCGGCGTAAGCAAAACCGGCGTCCGCGAATATGCCTTGTACCTTGGTTTCGCCGCCATGCTTTGCATAGGCGTGCAAATGTCGTACTTCATCAAATAGCCGGCCTGCCGTTCGAGAGCTTCGAATCAGCCGCCCGACACCAAAAAAAACCGCCCCTTTCCGGGGCGGTTTTCATTTGCTCGCGATTACGCCACCCGTTCGAGGCGGGCAACGGTTTCGATGTGGTGCGTATGCGGGAACATGTCGACCGGGGTCACGTCGGTGACGCGGTATTCGCCGGATTCGAGCATGACTTCGAGGTCGCGGGCGAGGGTCGCCGGGTTGCAGCTGACGTAGACGATTTCCTTCGCCTTGAATTCGAGGATGGTCTTGGGTGCCGAAGGGTGCATGCCGTCACGCGGCGGGTCGACGATGATCGCGTCGGCTTTTTTACCGGATTCGAGGAACGATTTTACGAAATCTTCGGCCTTCCCCGCGAAGAATTCGACGTTGTCCACGCCGTTGCGCGCCGCGTTGCGCGCGCCGTCGGCGCTGGCTTCCGGTACGAGTTCGACAGAGTGGACCTTAGCAAAACGCTTCGCGAGGAGAATGCCGATGGTGCCGGTTCCCGCGTAGAGGTCGAGAAGGGTTCCGCCTTCCGATTTGAGGTTGGCGAGCGTGGTTTCGTAGAGCTTCTCCGCACCCAGGGAGTTGGTCTGGAAGAAGCTTTTCGGGTGGATTTCGAATTGGAGGCCGAGGAGGGTTTCGACGATGGTGTCGGAACCGTGCAGTTTCACGGCTTCGCCGGTAACGATGTCGGCCTTGCCGGTATTGCGGAGGAGATAGACCGATTCGATTTCCGGAAATTTCGCCACGAGTACCTGACGGACGAAAACGAGGAGCTCGCCTTCTTCTTTGCGGGTATATCCTTCGTAGGCGGTATTAGCCGAAAACACGAGCATGGTGGCGCCGGTCGTCTTCGACTTGCGGACGACGAAATGCCTCCAGAAGCCGATTTGGGTCTTGGGATCGTAGGTGGGAATGCCCGAATCGCGCGAGTAGTCGCGCACGACCGCGAAGATTTCGTTGATGCGGTCGTCGGCGAGAACGCAGTAATCGCAGTCGACGATGCGGTCGAACTCGCCCTGCTTATGGAATCCGAAACGGAACTCGTCGTGGACGCCCTCTTTGGCGGAGATGTATTTCCCCCAGGAGAATTCGACCTTGTTGCGGTACCCGTAGATTTCCGGCGAGGCGACGATGGGATGGAAAACGGTGTCCGTAAGCCGGTCGCGAATCACGCGGAGCGCGTCCTTGACCTGCTCCTCCTTGATTTCGAGCTGCTTGGAATACTGGATGGGAAGCCACTTGCATCCGCCGTAGACCTGGTAGTGCGCGGGGAGCTCACCCTCGAAAGGCGATTTCGCCACGATGTCGATAATCTGCGCTTCGAGGTAGTTCTTTTTGGATTTGAGAACGCGAAGGTTGACCACCTGACCCGGAATGGCGCCGCCGGTGACCATGATCTTGCGTCCGTCTTCGTGCTGGGCAAGGCCCTTGCCGCCGAAAACGAGCTTGTCGATGCGGACGTTTTCAAGAACGGTGTCTTTTTTCATGGGGTTTCTGGTTTCTTGGTAAGGATTCGTCTCCGAATCGGGAATGGCGGAAGGATACCGCGCCTTGCCGATATGCCAAGCCGAGATGCGGTTTTTCGCCCCGGAATGAAAAAGCCCCTTGCGGGGCCTTCTCGGAAAAGTCGAATTCTCCTCATGCCGGTTCCGGAAATCGTCGAATCGCGACTTTTCCGAGAAGGCAACCCAGTTACCCCAGGATATTAGAGCTCGACGGCCGAACTCGTGAGTTCGTATTCGCCGCCTTCGGAAACGAAGGAAGTTTCCACGAGGCCGATCTGGGTCTTGCCCGAGCCGGTCTTGGCGTATGCGGCGGTAGCGAGTTCGGTGCCGGCGGCGACGTCGTGCGGAGCCGCGAAGCGGATGTTTACGAGCATCATGCCGTCGACGTTGCCGATCTTGGTAACCTCGGCGGTCTTGTCGGTAGAGAAGACGTCCTTGATCTTGAGGGCGGAAGAATCCGAAACGAGGGTCGCGCGGATTTCCTTTACGCCCTTGGCGTCACGGTCGAGCTTGAGCTTGACCATGTCGGAACCGGTTCCCGCGGAAACGAGGGAAAGGTCGGCCTTGGCGTCCGCGGCCTTGGTGCCGGCGGCGTATTCTACCGCGGAGGTCTGGAGGCGGACTCCGGTATCGGTACCGAAGATGAGGGCGTTGACCGAAACCGCGAAGACGAGGGCGGAAACGACGATGGCGGCGTTCTTTTTGGACGCGCTCTTACGGTAGGCTTCGAAGAAGTCTTTCATAGTGCGGAAGACGGGATAACGCGTTCTATCTTACTCGGAATTCGGCAAGGTGTCAAACGGGGGAAGGACGAGAAAGGGATTATTGGAAAGTTTGGGAAAGACGGATGGGAAAGACGGAAAACGGGGCGACTTTAGATGACGCCCCCACCGAATCGCTGCTAAATAACGCCCTTCGCCGATTCGAGAGCTCCATTGAAAATCATGAAAGCGTAAGCCACGAGAAATACGTATGTGGCGAAATACGCGGCATGCAATCGAACTCCCCTCTTGTTCGGACGGCATTCGCATCCTGCCAGGCGTCATTTAACGATTTCGAAAATAAGAAAAAACAACGCCAGAAGACCGGAAACGGTCACGTATCTGCCAATAAGGGCGCCGATCAATCAAACGGCACCGATTCCCCTGGAAATGAATTCCAATAAGAAGAATGCGATCAAGGTGAGGAAATTGGCATACGAAAACCAGACGCTTGCCCCATTCATGGTGTTTATGACTTTTTTCATAACCGGCGATACTGGATAACTTGCCCATGATACCCATAATCCTTAAGAATTTCTTAAATTTCCGGCACGATTTTCGAACCCCTCGCGAAGGCGCATCCGGAAGGCTTCGAAGCAAAAATTTGCGATACGGGTGCGGTGGGGTATATTTTACGGGTTCTTTCCCCTATTCATTACCGTTTTCCGGTCCATGGTACTCAAAAATACCCTCAGAGCCGTTTCCCTCATCGCGGTCTTCGCCGTTCCGGTCGCTTCGTACGCCGCCTTCGACTCCGGCGTTGCCAAGGCCGACGTCACCGACGCCATCGCCCGCCTCGTATCCAAGTACGAAGCCCGCATCGCCGAACTCGAAGCCGAAAACGCCAGCCTCAAGGCCCAGCTCGCTTCCGGCAAGGCTTCCACCGGTTCCGTCGCCGTAACCGCCCCGGCGGCTTCCGGCACCCTCGGCCCGGCTCCGCTCGACGAAGACGTCCAAACCGCCAAGCCCGCCGCGACCGTAAAACCGGCGACCCCGGTTTCGACCGCCACCGGCGCTTCCACCGGCAACGCCGAATACGACGCCCTCATCAAGGCTACCAACGCCGCCCTCCCGTCCATCCTCAAGGAAAACGGGCTTTCCGAAACCTCCCAGCTCGGGCTCTACGAATTCGTCAGCGGACAGAAGGCGTTCTTCGTTTCCATCGACGACGGCAAGAATCCGGCCGGCGTCACCGCTTTCAAAACCAAGATCCTCTTCACCTACGACGCCAAGCTCGCCACCGCCGTCGCCGGCATTTTCGACCTCAACTACGACGTTCAGCGCTATAAGACGACCTTCGGGGGCAACCCGTTCGCCGCGGTGGCCCGCATCCGCGTAAAGAACCCGGCCTACACCGGCAAGCTCCTCGAAGAATCGGCGACCGCTCCGGCTTCGACCGGCTCGTCGACCTCGACCGCCACCGCTACTACCACGACCACGACTTCGACGACCACCACCGTTTCGGCCGACGTCACCGCCAAGTCCGTCCGCGCCGCCTACGACAAGAACAAACTCGCTGACGCCATCAAGCTCGCCAACGTCTACCTCGCCAAGAACCCGAACGACGTCGACATCCTCACCGTCCGCTACCGCAGCCTCTACATCACCGGCAAATTCGCCGATTCCCTCAAGGACGTCGCCTCCATCGAAGCGCTCCAGGGTTCCAAATTCGACTGCACCATCGCCAAGGACGCGGCGTTCATCGCGAAATCCGCCAAGGATGCCGCCGCCGCGACCAAATACTCCGCGATCGTGACCGCCTGCAAGAAATAATCGATGCTTTCCAACTCGGTAAAAATCCCGGACGTCATCCACGGAAAGAGCGAAACCGTACGGTCCTCGCTCATCCGTTTGGCGCGCTCGGTCGAAGCCTCCGGCATCCACGAACTCGTCATTCCGGGCGATTCCTTCACCCGCTGACCGTACCGTTTCGCGGTCATCAACCGCAAGAACGTGCGGATGTTTTACGAAGCCGGAAAGATTTCCAAGGAGTTCTACCTCATCTTCGCGATGAAGCACGACTCTCAGGACGGCCGCGACGACGGCGAACACCTGCTCGTCCATTTCGGAACCGTCAACGGCGATCCGGAAAAGCTCGGCGAGAACGAATGGTTCACCGAGATGGTCGTCATCGACACGGAATTCGAACGCAAGACGTTCTCCGAAGCGCTCGAAAAAGAAGCCCGCGAACTCGGCGGCGACGCGCCGATGGTCGACGCCGCACGTTTGGCCGGCTTCGCCATCGCCTCGATCATGGAAGAATATTCCGAAGACGAGAGCCTGGTGGCCCGCATCCTCGACCGCACTCGCGACGAAACGGAAAACGCCGTTTCCAGAATGGTACAATAGATCCAAAGCACTCGTAACGAACATGTCCGAACCCCTTTCCAACCAAGAAATCGACGCGTACTTCGACGAATGTTTCGAAACGATGCGCGAACGCCAAATCGCCGCCGTCGAAGAATATTCCTTGGGCGACGAATTCTTCGAATACCGCATCACCAAAGGCTTCGACCGCCTCGAATTCACCCGCGAGGGCGAAACCGCGCTTTCTTTCGAAATCGTACCGATCGGAAGCTGGAGCGAGGCCTCCGGTACGTGGAAATGGGCTTTCTCCGACGAGCGTTTCCCATTGGCGGCGAGAGTCCGCCTCGGAACCGCGTTGACCGAAATCGCGAGCCGTACGGAACTCGGCATTTTCGTGAATCCGGACGCGGTCGAAATCGATTTCGGCGCCGCGCAGACGCTCATGACCGTCGCCGCGAAACAGCTCGAAGCGGACTGGACGTATTCGGTCCCGAGCGTGGACGGAAAGTTCCGCGCCTTCCTCGCCGTCTTCTCGAAATAGCCGACCGGATTTTCGGAATGTTGACATGTTCGGATTTATGATTATTCATTATCCGTTACATCAACCTCCGACCCCATGATCAAACTCTGAGGACATAGCGAGCGCCCGTTCGAAGTCGTAAATTCGGCCACCGGCGAAGATTTCGGT
>JBAQKV010000116.1:0-12395 GCA_049301335.1 Patescibacteria group bacterium | reverse complement strand
GCCGAACGCGTATTCGGCCGGAACCTTGCCTTCGCCTTCGACGCCGTATTCCGTACCTACGCGGGACAAGCGGACGAGCCCTTCGGGTTTGGGAACCCGGTAGAAACTCGGCGCTGCCGTCGAGACGAAGCGGGAGAATTCTTCGATGCCCCTGCCATTGTCATGGACGGCTTCGAATTTCCCCGCTTGGTCGAAGACGTCGGCGTATGCCGCGAGCCCTTGCGGAGCGGTATAGCACCCGGCACATCCGCAAGAGGCCTCTTTGAGATTCTTGGGATGCGGCGCGGAATCCGTACCCGCGAAGAACTTGTCCGAGCCGCTGGTGGCGGCCCGGATGAGCGCTTGCTGGTGGACGTCGCGTTTCAGGATGGGCAGGCAGTACCAGTGCGGACGGACGCCGCCCTGGAAGATGGCGTTGCGGTTGAAGAGGAGGTGGTGGGCGGTAATGCTCGCCGCCACGTTCTTTCCGCAGCTTTCGACGAACTCGACCCCTTCCTTGGTCGTGATATGTTCGAGCACGACGCGGAGGTCGGGGAACGTTTCGACGATTTTCCGCAGGTGGCGGTCGATGAAGACGGCTTCGCGGTCGAACACGTCGACCGACGGATCCGTCACTTCGCCGTGCACGCAGAGCGGAATGCCGTGCTTCTGCATCGTTTCGAAGATGCGGTAGGCCTTTTCGACGTCGGGAATGCCCTCCGAAGAATTGGTCGTCGCGCCTGCGGGATACAGTTTGCACGCCACCACCTTGCCGTACGACGCCACCACTTCGTGGAGGTCGTCGTCGCTCGTGTCGAGGGTGAGGTAGAGGGTCATGAGCGGATTGAACGCCACGCCTGCCGGAACGTTCGCGAGGATGCGTTCGCGGTAGTCGAGCGCCTGAGCGACGGTGCGTATCGCGGGCTTCAGGTTCGGCATGACGATCGCCGATCCCCAGAGCGCCGCGGTGTGCGGTACCGTGGTTTCGAGCGCCTTCCCGTCACGGAGGTGAAGGTGAGCGTCGAAACCGACGGGAATGGTGAAATTCGCGACGTTTTTCATGGAGTCTCCTTATTTGGAAGATTGGGTCTTCGGGGTTTTTCCCACGAGGAACAGGGTTTGCTTCAAATCGCCGTTCAGCGGTTTTTCCGAGAGTTCGAGAGCCCTCGAAATGATGGACCGCGTTTGCCAGGGGCGGACGAGCGCCACCGATCCGATCGCCACGGCCGAAGCCCCGGCGAGCCGGAGGATGTCGACGTCTCCCGGTTTCTGGATGCCGTTTCCGGCGATGATGGGCCGGTTGACGCCTTTGGACTTCGCTTCGTCGACCTTGTCGATAGTGAACGGAAGGCAAAGGGGGCCGGACAAACCGCCGTCGGCGGGAATGCCGCGGGCTTTAAGGGGTGAAACGTACCCTTTGTCGTCCATGCCGACCGCGAATTCCCTCCAGTCGATTCCGGGCGTGCCCCAGGGGATGGTGTTGGCGATCCAGAACGCGTCGCAGAGATGCTCGGCGTCGAGGAGGGCCTGAACCGGAACCAGGGCGTTGAAATTCGCTACCACCGGGATTCCGGCTTCGCGAAGGGGTTGGAAAGCTTCGAGAACGGAATTGACTTCGGCGATGAAGGTGGAAGGGTCGCTGCCCGTGTTGGGGCAGGCGAAATTCACCTGCATGGCGAAATCGGAGGTAAAGAACCCGTTGGGGCGGTTGAAGTATTGGAAGAGGAAATCGTGGACGAAGCCCGCGCTTTCCGACACCTTTTCTTCGAGCGAATCGCCCTTGGGCATGAACGAGAGCATGAACGGTTCACGACGCGCTTGCCAACGTCCTTCGTGGAAGAGTTTCCAGAATCCCACGTTGGAAAGCCCCACCGCGTTGAGAACGTGGCCGGATTTCGGATACACCTCAATGCATTTGGGCTTGATTTCCTTGGGCGTAAGTCCGTCTTTTTTGAGCGGCATATTCCCGACCAAAGGCTTGAGCGTCGCGGTTTTCGCCACGAACGTCGTACCCTTGAAGGTCATGCCGGCCATTTTCGCTATGCGGTGCCAAGGGTAGCCTTCTCCGAAGAATCCGAGCGAACCCGGGGCGCAGAAAATCGGCGAAAACGCGATATGTCCGTTTCCGTTGGGTTTTTTCAAGAGGAATTTCATGTCGTTCCCTTTCTCCTGAGAATGTCCGGAACGGTTGGTTTCGAGAATGTGAAAGAACTTTCCGGGCTCATTTGCCCCGGAATGGTTGCGAGTATATTCCGGATAAAAATTACGCAAGGGCAAACTCCGAAGGGGAAATGCTTGGATTTGCGAAAAATACCGATATATTTTCCGCATGTTCCACTTCGAAAACGTCACGAGATCCCTTGTACCGACTACGGCGAACTTTTCGAATCCCCCCGCGCACGACGGCGAACTCTTGGAAAAAGAGACGGACGAGATGGGGGCGGCCGCGGCGGTAGCCGAAGTCCTCGAGGTCGATTCGCCCGACGACGAATCCGAGATGGAAACCCTTCTGACGGTTCCCGCGAAAGCCGCCAAGGCCGCCGTCAAACCCAGTCGCCAAGGAAAACGCGCCGAAGACGCCGACCGCTCCACCGATCCCATCGCCCTGTACGCCAAGGACGTACGCAAATACGATTTGCTTACCTTCGAGGACGAAGTGCGGCTTTCGACCGAATACCGCGCCGGAAACGCGAAATCCTGAGAAATCCTCGCGAACTCCAATTTGCGGCTCGTCCTCATGATCGCCCGCAAATACCTGAATCGCGGGCTCGAATACAACGACCTCGTCCAAGAAGGGAACATGGGGCTGCTCAAGGCCGTGGAGAAATACGATCCCGACCGGGGATTCCGATTCTCCACCTACGCCACTTGGTGGATACGCCAGGCCGTCGCCCGCGCGGTTCTCGATCAGGCGCACGTCGTTCGCAGGCCGGTCCATCTCGAGGCGAAAATCACCAAGTATTCGCGTTTCTGCGAAGAATGGAAACGGTCGACCGGAAAGTATCCCTCCGTCGCGGAATCCGCCACGGGGCTCGCTACGACCGAAAAAGAAATCCTCCGACTGGCCGAGCTTCTCTATACTTCGACCG
The DNA here is from genome assembly GCA_049301335.1 of Patescibacteria group bacterium. GTDB lineage: Bacteria > Patescibacteriota > Gracilibacteria > BD1-5 > UBA2023 > JANJWP01. Next base: position 9,327 of record JBAQKV010000116.1, on the reverse strand, counting down.
CCATCTCTCTCGATGCGCCCATCCGTGCCGACGGTGACGAGGACGGATACTACGAAATCCTCGAGAACGAATCGTCGTCCAATCCGAGCGTAGAAGCCATGGTATCGGAACGTTCGGCGCTCGTACGCGAACTCGTGGAATACGGCGAACACCGCAAAGGCGTCGGAGGCAGTTTGTCCCCAAACGAACGCAAGGTCGTATCCATGCGTTTCGGCATCGAAGACGGAAACTCCATGACGCTCGACGAAATCGGCGAAATCATGGGCGTGACGCGCGAACGCATCCGCCAGATAGAAGGGAAGGCCTTGAAGAAGCTCGCCTTCGCCATGCGCATGCGCGGCTTGCAAAAATCCGATCTCCTGTAAAAAATCCCCCGCATTCGAGCGGGGGATTTTCGAATCTCCGGAGATTACGCCTTTTTCGCGGCCTTGGCGGCCTTGCAAGCCTTGACGTTCTGCGTCATGGAAACCGCGAATACGGTGACGATGATGAGGGTGCAGAACAGACAGAGAATGCAGTACGACTTGATATAGACGGTTTCGCGGTAGATGATGAACGCGTTGAACGCGGTTCCCATCGCGGCGAGTGCGGCGAGAGGCTTGAAGAACACGGCCTTGTCCTTCGCGTAGCCGAGTATGGCGAGAGCGAGGAGTACCGGGTAAACGAAGAGCGCGATCATCGGGAACGGAACTCCGAATACCTGCGCGAGCGGATGGGCGAGCACGTTGGTGCACGAGACGCTCGAGTTGATATCGCAGAACGAATCGAATCCGCCTCCGTTTTTGATTTCGAAGGCGCGGTTCGTGAGATAGGCGGCGTTGGCGAGGGCGACGGTACAGATCGCGGCAACGAACGCGTAGGCGGTTTTGAGTTTCATAACGGGTATCGGGGTGAGGATGCGTATCGGCAACTGGGTTTCGAACGGCGCGTTATATTTTTCCTTCGCGGGCGAGATACCAAGTCGTGAGCGGCATCGCGACGAGCGTAAGCGCGACCACTCAGTATACGAGGTAATCGTTGAACGGCGCGTCGGCCACGTTCATTCCGAAGAAGCCGGTGACGAACGTGAGCGGGAGCATGAACGCCGAGAACAGCGTGAGGTACTTGATCGTGGCATTGGTGCGCATGTCGAAGAGCGATTTGAGCGCATCCTCGGTGGTTTCGATGTTTTCTTGGTGGAGTTCGATTTCGGCGTAGATCTTGTCGACCTTGTCCTCGAGGTTTTCGAAGTAGACTTCGACTTCGTCCTTGAACATCGCGTTCATGCGGAGTTCGAGGAGCTTGAGCGCCGCGATCTGCGGCTTGATCATGTGTTTGAGCGTCACGATGGTTCGCTTCTTGATCAGGATTTCGCGGAGGAGGTCTTCGTCCGCGCTGCCTGTGAACAGGGAGTTTTCGAGCGTACGGAGGTCTTTGCCGAGCTTGTCGAGAAGGCGGAAGATTTTGTCGAGCATCGCGTCCACGAGGTCGTAGAGCATGTAACCCGTGTTCACGATCTCGCGGCCGTGCGTTCCGTCGCGGTACGAGTCGAAAACGCGCTCGACGGTGTTGGAACCGTAGTAGCGGAAGAGGATGAGGTAGTCTTTCGAGATGAAGACGTTGAACTCGTTGAGGAGGTAGCGCTTGGTGCGCGAGTCGTATTTGGGAAAATGCAACACGACGAAAACGTAGCGGTCGTAGGTGTCGACCCTCGCGGTTTGGTTGTCTTCGAGAATCGCCTCCTTGTCGAGTTCGTGGAAGTCGTAGCGCTCGATGATGTCGTCGACTTCGTCTTCGCCCGGCTGGACGAAATCCATCCACTCGGTCGCGCCGACCTTGAGCTTATTCATCATTTTCTCCGAGGGTTACTTCGTCGTCTTCGTCTTCGTCGTCCCCGCCCGGTTCGCCTTCGTTCGCGAAGGAGTCTTCCAAGAAGCGGAATACGGCGGCCATGTTGTTCGCGACGGCGGACTCTTTCACGTCTTCGTCGTCGTTGCCGACGATTCCGCCGGTGACGCCGTAGACCGGGTAGATGACGAACTCGTCGTCGGTAAGTCCGCCGGAAACGGCTTCGATGCCCTTTTCGTCCACGAGGTCGGCCCCGTATTCCGAAGAGATCTTCATGAGGGTTTCCTCGTCGAGTTCCTTACCGGTGCTGACGCAGACGCCGCCGATGGAGAGTCCGAAAGTTTCGAAGTCGTAGTCTTCCTGTTCTTCGTAGTTTTCCAAGAATACCGCTTCCTCTTCGCTTTCGCCGTCTACGCAGTAGGGGACGAACGCGTTCGGGAGAACGACGTCGCCCGCGTAGCGTTCGGAAGTCGCGGAAGTCCCGAAGGACGCGTAGTAGAGGCGTTCCGGAAGGTATTCGGCCTTCACTTCGGCCACGGCTCCCGTAGAATCGGAAACGACTACCACGACGTTGCCCTTGCGGTAGACGGCGGAAGCGGATCCGAAGACGGCGGGAAGCTTTTCGAGACCGAGTTTCGACGCGAAAGCGGAAGCGATGGAAAGGTGGGGGGTGAGTACGGCGGTGAGCATCGCTTTTTGTAGAATTGTAAGAACGCGGATATTATAGCGGGAGCTTACGAATGTAAACCGAAAAACGTGTCCGAAACCACTCTCGCCGTCATCGCCGCGGTCATCGCCGCTTTCGCCGTAGGATTCCTCGTCGGACGCGTCGCGCGCCATATCGCCGTACGCAAGGAACGTTCGGACGCGGTCAAACGCTCGCAGTCCGTCATTCTCGGTACGGTATACGAGAAAATCCTCCCGTTCCTCCCGGGGTTCCCGTATTCCCCCAAGGACATGGTCTTCGTCGGCAAGGGGTTCGATTACCTCGTGCTCGACGGCCTTTCGGTCGGCAATTTGAAGAAGGTGGTCTTCCTCGAAGTGAAATCGGGCGTTTCCAAAATGAACGCCAACGAAAAACAGGTGCGTTCCGCCGTATCCGACAAACGCGTCGCCTTCGAGGAATACCGGGCCGACCTTCCCAATTTCAAGAACTAGGACCGCGCCGGATGTTGCTTCCGCCGACCCCGCGCACGAAAAAGGAGGGCCGGAGCCCTCCCGTATAGCGTTTTTTTGCCCAGACTCGCGATCTAAGCCGTAATGCCGTCGATAGTCATGATTCATTCGACGGAGTCGGCGACCCGGTCGGAAAGTTCTTCTCCCATCATCGCTATCTCCAACGTCGTCTCGATATCGTCTGGAAACGTCTCGGCTCCGTGTTTTCTGAGTGTCATCGTACCGATAGGGTTAGGATAAGTAAGAACCCTTCCCCGTTTCCGGGGAAGTGGGTATTCCACCACGTTCGGACGGCGAATCAAGGCTATTTTCGCTTCTTTTTTTCCGTCGGTTTTCCGGCGACGCCCTCCCGTGAAGATTCGGTGAATAATGTTAAAAACGACTTCCCGGAGGCTTGACCGGAGCGGATGAAGTGCTACGATTCGCCGCGTTCCTTCCTTCGGAGGACGCCTCTATCCTTTTTCCTTTCCCGAATGGAAAATAAGAAATACGTTTCGGTGCTCATCGCATCCGCTCTCCTCGCTTCCCAGTCCGCCTCGGCCGCATTGGACATGGGCTCCTATACCCAGGGATTGGGCAGCAGCATGACCAGCGGTACGGACGACGGCAGGGTGGAATCCGCTTCCGCCGGAGATTCCTCTTCCGATTCTTCCGCCTCCGAGGAAGACGCTTCCGATAACGGCGACGCCGTCATCTCCGGCTCCGAAGTGAAGAAGGGCGCCTACAACGTCAACGGCGACCTCAAGGTGGAAGGCGTGCTCTACGTCTTCGGCAACCTCGACGTCAACGGTACCCTCACCCTCGAACAGAATTCGAAGGTCCGCGTTACCGGAAAACTCACCGTCAACGGCGAAATCGTCAACAACGGCGGTTCCGTATACGCCGGCAAGCGCGATATTTCCGGCGGCAACTCCGGCAAGGCCCGCAAACTCGAAAGCCTCCTTTCCGAACTTGATCCGCTTCTCTCGGTCAAGCTCGTAGGCGAAGAACGCGAAGGCATCCTCCAGGACATCGCCGATTCCAAGGGCATCGTCCGTTCCGGACGCCTCCAGGAATTCCTCGATTCCCTCGACGATAAGATCGAAGACGCCGACACTGCGGCGTTCGAAAAGATCAAGAAGCGCCTCGTTACCGCTCTCGAACGCAAGATCAAGCAGCAGGGAGGCCTCAAGGACGCCCAGCTCGACGTGTTTCAGGCGAAACTCGAAACCATGCCGACCGAAAAGCTCGAGAAGTTCATCGAAAAGGTGGGCAAGTTCGAAAAGGCGACCAAGAAGAAGCGTTTCGCTTTCCAGCTCGCCCAGCTTAAGGAACTCGCTGAAGAAGTCGTAGACGCCCGCTCCGCGAGCGTTGACGAGCCGACCGTAGGAACCCCGGCCACTTCGACCACCGATGCCTCGACCTCGACTTCGACCTCTTCCGGAACCACCTCCTCGACCACTTCGTCGGGAACCACTTCTTCCGCTTCGGGCTCGACCTCGACCACTTCGTCGGGAACCACCGCTACCGGCACCACTACCCAGCAGTAATTCTCAGGACATGAAAATCCCCCCGGAAATCGGGGGGATTTTTTTCATGTACGTATTCGGGCGCGGTTTCGACTACCCACGGTTCGGAGTGCGGAAGTAGTAGCGGCAGGGGATGGAACCGTTGGGGATTTTTCGGTTCTTCATACCGAGGCCTTCGGCCATGTCCTCGCAACCTTCGATGGCGGTAATGATGCCGCCGGTAAGTTCCGGAGCGCGGCGGAACGCGTCGAAGAGCGATTGGTGCGCCGAGAGTGCGGCGTTCTTGTCCGCGAGGCGTTCGCCGTACGGCGGGTTGGAAACGAGGGTTCCCTTGGAGGGGGTTTCCTTCCCCGGGAACGCCGCTACTTCGAACGAAACCGCGCCGCCGAGACCCATGGCGTTGGCATTGCTCCGTGCGGACGCTACCGCTTCATCGTCGACGTCGCTGCCGGCGATGTCGTGGACTTTGTCCCACTTTTCGGCTTTACGGCAAGCTGCGCGTTCTTCGTCGAGGGGAATCTGGTCGGCGAAGGGGAGACGTTCGAACGCGAACGAACGGAGGATTCCGGGGGCGACGTTCTTGGCGATCATCGCGGCTTCGATGACGAGGGTTCCGGATCCGCAGAACGGGTCGCGGAACGGTTCGGAGAACCTCCAATTGGAAAGGAGGACCAAGCCGGCGGCGAGGGTTTCCTTGATGGGCGCCTCGACTCCCGAAACGCGGTAGCCGCGCTTGTGGAGCGGGTCTCCGGAAGTGTCGAGGAGCAAGAGTACGCGGTCTTCGCGGATGAGCGTGAGGACCGAGATTTCCGGCATTTCCGGGTCTTCCGGCATGATGCCGCCCGGCCGCCCGGTATAGCCGTCGACGATGGCCTTCTTGACGGTCTTCTGGATGCTCGGCAAGCTGTCGAGCGCGGATTTTTCGCTGACCGCGCGAACCGCGACCGGATTGCCCATCGGAAGGATGCGCTTCCATTCGCCCTTGCGGGCGACTTCGAAAAGCTCGTCGAACGTGCGCGCCGAGCCTTCGGCCACTTCGATGTAGACGCGGTTGGCGGTTCGGAGACGGAGATTGGCCTGCGCGACCGTGCGGAAATCCCCCTCGAAGCGGATGACGCGTTCGGTGGACTCGATGATATAGCATCCGAGTTTTTGGATTTCGTTCTTGAGTACGGACGAGAGTCCGAAGTTGCAGGTGGCGGCGAGGCGCATGGAAGTTGGGGGTGATTTTTGCTTAAGAACGAGCTTGTGGGCCGGTCGCAGCGACTTTAGGACCCTAGGAGCCAGACCGGCACGCAAGCTCGTTCTTGTCGCAGGACGAGAACGCCCCGCGGCAGTGCGGGGCGTCCGGCGTTATACGGCGAGCTTGTGCGCGTAGTCGGTTTCGTAACGTTCTTCGCATTCCTTGACGACGGCGATGGCCTCTTCGACTCCGAAGAACCCTTCGACGGTTCCGGTTCCCGGCTTCTTGAGGTGCTTGTAGAATTCCCAGTAGTGCTTGGTTTCCTTCTTCCAGTAGTCGCCGAGGTCGTCGATGGTCTGGAGGTGTTCGACGCGCTTGTCGTCGGCGAGGACGGCAATGATCTTATCGTCCACTTCGCCTCCGTCGATGAACTTCATCACGCCGAGGATGCGCGCTTCCACGAGGGAGCCCGGAACGAGCCCTTCGGTAACGTTGACGATGCAGATGTCGAGCGGGTCGCCGTCGAGGTCCCAGGTACGCGGGATGGCGCCGTAGGTGAACGGGTAGGAGAGCGAAGAGTATCCTACGCGGTCGAGCTTGAGAATGCCGGCTTCGGTGATGAGTTCGTACTTGTTGATGGAACCCGCCGAAACTTCGACGATGGCGTTGAGGCGGTTTTCGCCTTCGTCGGCGAACGCCGGGAGGACGTGGAGGAGGTTCAACAGGTATTTGCTCGGAGCGTGGTCGATGTTGGCCATGGGAGATGTGCGAAAATCTAAAAAAGACCGCCGGATTATAGCGCTATCCGGCGGTTTGGCAACGGGTTTTCTCGATGCGGTTAGTCGAACGAGAATATTTTGAGCGAATCGATGATTTCGACGGCGGAATTCGCGCAGTCGCGCTTGCCGCCCCAATTGAAGTCGAATTTTTCGACCCCGCTTTCGATTTTCGGCTTGGTTCCGCCTACGTAGACGGTGGTCGGCAACGACGTGGACAGGTCCGAAACCGTAACCGACGCGTCCGCAGCGGGGGCCGAGGGGGATTTTTCGAAGTACAGGGAAATCTTGGCGCTCCGTACGGATCCTACCGCAGTGAACCGGGTTTCCACCGTCGCGTTCTGAAGCGGAAGGGACGACGCGGACGTCGGTATCACGAGGGTTCCGCGCGCTTTTCCGGTAGAGTCTTCGAGTACGAGCGCGTTCGGTGACGACGCGCGTTTCGAATCGTCGGTATCCGATCCGTACGTCCGGTAATAGAGGGACGTGCCGTCCGGAAGCGACCAGAGGTACGCCCGACGCTCGTAATCGAGGGCGGGGGAGCCACTTTCCTTTTCGATGGCCGAATACGTACGGGTCAATCCGCTGCTGAGCACTCCTATGGAAATCGCGTAATCCTGCTGGTTCAGACCGAGCCGCGAGAGATCGTAGGCGAGGTAGTCGTCGCGGTTGCTCGTCTCCATGACGATGCCTTTCGCGCCGTTGGCTGCGGACTTGAAGGCGACTCCGTCGCCGCTCGACGCCGCCGCGGTCCTTCCGAATCCTTTCGCGTACGCCTTTCCCGACATGTCGGCGGAAGAGAGGAAATTCTCGATGACCGGCAGGGGCGAGCCGACCTTGTCATACAAATGGAGGTCGCCGTTGCTTCCTCCTTGGGAGACGAACTTATCGTACGAGGCGAGCGCGCGGAGGCTCTTCGGTTGGCATCCTGCGGATTCGAACCACTGGTAGCCGGCGGCGCATTCCATGCCGATTCCGCTCGGTACGGATTCGGCATCGTAATCGAAATCCCCGCTCCTCGGAACGACCATTTCGGTTTCCAATACCAAGCCGCTCGCGCTTTCGAATTTGATCGGCAGTCTCGCGTATTCGCTCGTTACGGTGCCGCTCAGGTTCGCAGGATACGGAAGAAGCTTGCTCGTGGGGAGAATCGATTCGGAGAAGACTTCGGTATGTACGGGTTCGACGTTGAACGTCCGGCTCGACCAGACCGTAGGATTCCGGGGGTCGCTCGAAGAATAGGACACGCTGACTTTGTTGAATCCCAATTCGTTATTGAACGTGATGCTCGTGCTTCCGGACGTCCGTTTCACGTTCTTGATCTTCGCCTTCGTTCCGGTACTGCCGGAAATCCAAGGCGCCGACTTCGAAGCCGCTTCCGGAACCGGTACCGCTTGTGTGGCCGAACTTTCGGTTACGGACACTTTTTGCGGCATGCCGCCTTCTTCTACGGCGATTGTCCCGTCGACGATTCCCGAGCCCGTGACCGGGCGGTCTTTCGAAGTGATTTCGAGTTTTCCGGCGACGAGGACGATATCGGTTCCCGCCGCGGTATCGGTAACGCCGAAAATCGTTCCGCGCACCGACGCGACCGCCGTTCCGGAAGTGATTTCGAGTTCGCTGCGTTCTCCGCGGTCTTCGCGGAGTTTCGGGGCCTTGGTCCAGATTTCGCCGGAATTCAACGCGAACCTCACCCGGGTGAGGAATCCTTTGGAATCCTTTACGGAAAGGTTCTCGAGCTTGAGTTCGGAGACGGAAGACGCCGACCCTATGCGGGCTTCGGTTCCGTCGGATACGTGGAATACCGCGAAGCCTCCGGCGGGAACCTTGACGCTGTCGCCTTCGACGAGCTCGCCGGTGAGGCTTTTCGCGGGGGAGACGGATACGGCGCCGGAATACGAGGCGATCTTCGCCGTCACCTTCATTTCGAACGGGTTGTACGGAAGGTGCGCGGTTTTTCCGTCTTCGACGAAATTCGGACCGTTGTATTCGCGGACCAAAGAGGGAAGGGCCGATCCGTCGTAGTTTCCTCGGACGTGGGCGAAATAGCCGTCAGCCCGACGGTCTATGGCCGCGAAATCGTAGGCCGCTACGCCGTCTTTACGTTTTCCGTATCCGTAGAAATTTCCGGTTTCCGGATCTTTGGGGACTTCCGCGAGGAATTCGGCGCCGAAAAGGTCGCTGGTCGCCGTTCAGGAAACCCCGTAGGAGCCGGTCGCGGAGTGTTCGTACGATCCGTTGGAATCGAAATAGATGCGGTTTCCGGTAGGTTCCGGATAATCGCCCTTCGCCCGGAAGTACGAGTCCGCCGCGAGCTTCAGCGTGTCGACGTCCGAAAGGCGTTCGGCGTTGTTGGTCGAAGCCTTGTACCCGTTGCCGTAGACGATGCCGAGGACGGCGATGGTCGCGATGACGCTGATCGTGACGATGAGTTCCACGAGCGTGAATCCTCCGATGCGGGCGTGAGTCCGAAAATAGGAGCGCATGGGTATGGTGGTAAGGGAAATTCCGCGGAATTGTACGATACCGCGTTTTCAAAGTCAATCCCGTGTCCGTACATGAAAAAACGGCCCGGAGGCCGTTTTTCTTTTCCGCTTGGCTTAGAGGCCTTCGAGGAGTTTGGAGAGATCTTCGTCGGAGGACGAATCGGTCGATCCGGTGGATTCCGCCGGAGCGCTGTTGAGCGAAGCCGGGATTTCGTCGGAGGTTCCGGTGTCGGAAGTCATGTCGGAAGACTGGGAATCCTGCGGAGCGTCCTGGGAATCCTGTACGACCGCCTGGTCCTGGGTCATTTCCGCAACCGGAGCTTCGGCCGGAGCGAACTGGTACCCGTCTACCGGGTCGATGAGGTGCTTGC
>JBAQKV010000115.1:0-2431 GCA_049301335.1 Patescibacteria group bacterium | reverse complement strand
TTCGGAACTCATGGCAGGTCGCCTCCCGTGGTTATGTCAGGAGCGCGAAACTCCTTTCTGAAAAATGAAAAAACGAAAAAAACGCGAATGTTCAAAGAACGAAAGAAAGCCCCATAAGAAGCCTCCTTTCGGATAATACGACCCTTTAGCCATACGTCAATCCGGGAACGGTTCCCGAAAAGGACGGAAAAACCCGCCCTCAGGGGGCGGGTTTTCAGAGGAGCGGAAACGTCCGAACCAGAGGGTCGAACGACGGCTTAGAACGCGCGCGCCACGATGACGGCGACGTTGTTCGGGTTTTTGACCGTGAGGAGGGCGTCGGTGAACTGTCCCTTGTTGGGGATGCAGCGGGTGGTCGCCTTGAATTTCTCCTTGATTTCGACTTCGAACGCGGGGTTCTTGTCCCATTCGTAGAGGGCGAATTTGCCGGCTTCGAGCGCGGCGCCGATTTCTTCCATCGAGGCGCAGGCCACGACGTTGTTTTCGAGGCGTTCGCGGGACCGGCGGCGGAGTTCTTCCTGGCCCTCGCTGAGGAACTTGGCGACGGTCGCGCCGGCTTCCGCGACGGTGACCTGGAGCTTTTCGCCCGTAACGCGGGAGACGACGGTACAGAGCCCTGCTTCGATTTCCTTCTGTCCGACGGCGATGGCCACCGGGTATCCGGAGAGTTCGAAGTCGGTGATCTTTTCGCCGAAGCGGGCGTCGCGGAAGTCGACGAGGACTTTTCCTCCGGTGCCGGAAAGCGCTCGGAAGTATTCGCCCTTCACCGGGGTTTCGGAAGTCTTGCCGATAACGTTTTCGGCGATGTCGCGGACGTAGGCGTCGATGACCGTTTTTTCGCCCGATCCGTATACCGGAAGGAGTACCGCCTTGTATTCGGACATGCGCGGCGGGATGACCAATCCCTTGTCGTCGGAATGGCTCGAGATGAGCCCGCCGATGGAACGGGTGGACATTCCCCACGAGGTGTAGGCCGGGTAGGCGATCTTACCGTCGCGTCCGAGGTATTTGACGTCGAACTGTTCCATGAACCCGCGTCCGAGAACGTGCGAGGTACAGATTTGGAGCGCCCAGCCGTTGGACATCATCGGTTCGTACGTGAAGGTCTTTTCGGCCCCCGCGAACTTTTCGCTTTCCGATTTTACGCCCGCGATGCCTTCGATGGCCATGAGCTCCTGGAAAGTCTTGATATAGACCTCGTTCATGATGCCCTGCGCGAAGGCGTAGGCTTCTTCGGAAGTCTCGTGGAGGGTGTGGCCTTCCTGCCAGTGGAATTCGGCGGTGCGGAGGAACGGGCGGGTGCGCTTTTCCCAGCGGAGCACGTTTGCCCACTGGTTGTAGAGGAGCGGCAAATCTCGGTAGCTCTGGAGCTGGCCCTTGAAGAAGTCGCAGAAAATGGTTTCGGAAGTCGGGCGGAAGGCGAGCTTCTCTTCGAGTTCCTTGCCGCCGCCGTGGGTGACGATGGCGAGTTCCGGAGCGAAGCCTTCGACGTGGTCCTTTTCGCGTTCGAAAAACGACATCGGGATGAGCGCCGGCATGTAGAGGTTGCGGACGCCTTTCTGGTCGATGAGCACGTTGACGTGCGCCTTGATGGTTTCCCAGAGCGCTGCCGATTTCGGAAGGAAATAGATGCAGCCCGGGGTCGGGGAGTACTCGAAAAGCTCGGCGCGCTTGGCGACGTCGAGGTACCATTCGTTGTAGTCGGTTTCGCGCGAGGTGAGTTTCGCCTTGGAGAGGTTGCGGTTGTCGTTAGCCATGGGGTTGTCGTAAAGAACCGTCCCACTATAGGCAAAACGGCAGTTTCCGCAATCGATAGGCGCGCCCTATTTTACCGAAACGGTCTGTTCGCAGATAGCGTCGAATCCCGGAACGTGCAAATACGCCGTCACGAACCATTTTTCCGAGACTTCTTCCTCGAACGCTTGGCGGTTTCCGGGGAAGTTTTCGCAATTCGCGGAGTACCAGGCGTCGAGTTCGCTACGGGTGGCGAAATCGATCTCGAACGGGAATTCGGATACCTGCCCCGAAACGTAGCTGGCCGGTCAGGAGAGTTTGCGTACGAAGGGCGTGAGGTTGGTGAAAAACTCGTCGTTCCAATTCAACAGGATTTCGAGATCGCCGGACATGAACGCGTCCTTCGCCACGACCGTGACTTTTCCGGAGAGCTTTTTTCCGAATTCGGCGTAGCCCGCGTCGAGCGCGAGCGAGACGGTGACCTTGCGGGCGAAGAATCAGAACATGGAAGGGGAATAGTATTCGGATATTTCTTCCCGCTTTTCGCGGACTTCTCTTCGTCTTTCCGAAGCGGAATTGGCCTTTTTATCTCCGTCTTCGCTGCCCGTGAGCGAGCCGGTGGAAGAGTTTCCCGCCTCGATGGCGCTTGCGGAGATTTTGGGCGCCGAGCTCGGCTGGCTTCCGGCCGTGACGAGCC
>JBAQKV010000114.1:0-4158 GCA_049301335.1 Patescibacteria group bacterium | reverse complement strand
CTCGTAGCGTTCGTGGCATACGCGGTCCACAAGCACAAGGAGGAGAAAAACGAATTGGAGCCGGTTTTGGGGCACGAAGCGATCGAATAAGGCGGTCATTCCGCGTTCGTCCATTTCCCCGTCTGTTTCCCAATCTTAGCGCCATGCCATGCACGTAGTTCCACTCCATCAGATACTCCTGTGGATCGCAGAGTACAAATACTGGATCATTTTCCCACTTACGGTGGTCGAGGGGCCTATCATTACGGTTATCGGCGGATTTTTCTCTTCATCGGGAAAGCTCGACGTCGTGACGCTCTTCGCCGTCGCCCTTTCGGGAGATATGATTGGAGATTTTCTCCACTACGCCTTCGGAAGATGGCTGTACGAGTACGTGTTGGTCCGTTTCGAAAAGCGTTTCCGGGAAACGGGGAAAATGGTCGAGGACGCCGTCTCGTATCTGGGGAAAAATCCTGGAAAAACCATCGTTTTCGGCAAATGGACGCAGGCCGGAGGTTTCGCGGTACTCATCGGAGCATGAGCCGCAAGGGTTCCGCTTAGGAAATTCTTCGGATACTGCGTCATTTGAACCGCTCCGAAGCTTGTGGCGTACATATCGCTCGGTTATCTCTTCGGTTCGGCGTACGAGCAGATCGATACGTATATGGGAAAAATTTTCCTCATTCTCTTCGCCATCCTTTCGGTCGCGGTCGTTTATTTCATACGGAAACGGTCATGAAAAAAATCTCCTGCGTAGTCCCGGCGTACAACGAGGCGGCCCGTATTTGACGGGTGATCGGTCTTGCGGCGTCCCATCCGCTCGTCGACGAGGTCATCGTCGTTGACGACGGGTCTTCCGACGGGACGAAGGACGTCGCCGGCTCTTTCGAGGGCGTCCGACTCATCTCGTTTCCGAAAAACCGTTGAAAGAGCTCGGCCGTGAGTGCTGGAATCGCCGCTGCGGAAGGCGAATACGTCATGCTCCTGGATGCGGATCTCGAAGGATTGTCCCCGAACGACATTTCCGAACTCATTTATCCCATCCTCGACGGTGAGGCCGATCTGACCATCAGCCTACGTAAAAGGACCGCGCCGATCTGCTACCTCCTGGGGATCGACTATACATCCGGGGAGAGGATTTTTCCGAAACGCATGGTGGAAGAACATTTGGAAGGGATGTCCAAATTGCCGGGATTCGGCCTCGAAGTCTTCCTGAATAATCTGACTATACGCAACCGGTTGAGGATCAAAGTAGTGCGCTGGAAGAATACGTTCAGCGCATTCAAGTGGGCGAAACGGGGCTTCTTCTGGTGAACGGTCGGGGAAATCCGCATGCGGCTCGACATCTATCGGACGATCGGGATAACCACCATAGTCTCTCAGATAACAAAGTTACGCAGGCTGATGGTAAATCCGAGACGGCTGAACTTCGAATACCTCGGTTTGTACCGGGAAATCCCGCTTTTCATTCTCTTGTCGTTCCGTCGTGCTATTTTCCAGAGTGGCAAAGGCGTTCCCATGAACGGTCGGGCACTCATAGCGGACGCGACGGCGCTCATAGGGGAATTCGTCGCTTCCGTCCCGGCAATCCGCGCTTACGTCCGAAACCACCCAGAGGTAGCCGTGGACTTGCTTGTCTCGCCCGTGAACGCTCCGCTTGCTCGGAAAATCCGGGGAATCGGAAACGTGTACGTCACGGAGCGGGAAGCCGATCGGGATACGACCACGTTACCAGAATACGGCGTCGCTTTCGCGCTCCGCATAAACGACCGGGCGTACCGGATGCTCCGGAACGCCCCCATGCGAACCCTCCGTACCGGAGCGAAGCATTTTGCCTGGTACGCATCGCATCTCCTCTGGTCCCTACGTAAGCGCGAAACCCCCGTCCAGTGGCGGGAGATGAATTTCCGGATGCTCGGGGAAGAACCCTGCGAGATTCCGTTCGACGAAGTCTTCCATTTCGGAGGAAGCGAACGAAATCAGGTCTTGCAAATGCCTGAAATGCAAACGGATAAAAAGCGGATCATCGTACATACGGGCACGAATTGGATCATGAAACAATGGGAGAATGGCAAATGGATCGAACTCCTCAACCGCCTGAACGAAAAAGTCCGAGCCGAGTTCGTATTCGTCTGAGCGAAACGGGACTCTTTGGATTACGAGAGGATATCCTCCCAGTTGAAATTCCGCCCCAAATCGCTCATCTGAAAAATAGACCTCGCGGATTTGGCCGTCGTTCTCTCGGAGAGCGACTACTTCGTCGGAATCGACAGCGGTCCGGGGAATCTGGCACATTTATGCGGAACGAAGAGCGTGCACATAATGGGTCCGGGTCCGCACATGTACCTTCCTACGGATGAGCGGAAACACGTCGTCATAGACAAGACCAACGGAAGGGGGCTCTTCGAGATGTTCATCTCCAAGGAAAGCGGATTCATTCGGCGCATCTCCCCGGCGGAAGTGGAATCCGCCCTTGAGGGTATCACGTAAGGCAAAGGAATCATGGAACAGAAAACCGTACCAAATGCCGGTATTATGATCCGGCTGAAAGATCGATTCGAAAAAATCCACCGTCCCCATTTTCGGAATAGCCGCTACTGGTTCGACGTGCTTTCGGGAATCGCGTTTTTGTCATGCGCGCTGATATTGAACTTCTACGCCGGACAATACGCCACATCCTCGGAAAGCAACTCCGTAACGGACGTCATCCTGAGCCACACCCGGGCGCACGACGTGGACGGGATTTTCACGTACGGGGCGGTTTTGTTCGTATGTTATATCGCCTTCCTATGTTTTTGGCATCCGTGAAAAGCCCCGTTCGTATTGAAAAGCATTTCGCTTTTCGTATTGGTACGCTCGGTTTCCATGAGCCTGACGCACATAGGGCCTTTTCCGACCCATGCGATCGTTTCGCTTTCCGATTTCCTTCAAAATTTCATATTCACGGGCGATCTTTTCTTTTCGTGACACACGGGACTTCCGTTCCTCGTGGCCCTCATATTCTGGGAACGCATATTCGTCCGGCTATTCTGCATAGCCATCTCCGTCATGTTTTGAATAGTCGTACTCCTAGGACATCTGCATTATTCCATCGACGTGTTTTCCGCGTTTTTCATTACGTATTCCGTGTACAGGATGTCTGAAATCTTCTTTGTGAAGAAATAAGGGACCGGAAGACGCGCTTCGAAGCACTTCTTCGCGAGTTCGGGATCGTCTTTCATTTTTCCAAACGGAGGGGGGTGTAAAATCAAAGAGAAAATACGCTGATTTTTTCCTTCTTAATGAGGAGAATCTTTTTCCTCAGTGTCGCTCCGCCTTCGTCGGCGCTCGCTTCGGAAAACCCCTTGCGACGGCGAATGCCATCCGTGGCATTCGCAACCCGACTCTTGTCTCCGGCAATCGCCGGGGTCGCTGCGGCTTCGATTCCCCCCCGTTCGCCCATTTCGCCATATCAAAAAACCCCCGCAAGAAGCGGAGGCTTTTTTCTATGTCGGTTTTGGTACTCCCAAGGGGAATCGAACCCCTGCTACCACCGTGAGAGGGTGGTGTCCTAACCGCTAGACGATGGGAGCAAAAACGGGGTTTCCCCCGTTTGTGCGTATTACCTGAGGTCGGAAGTGATTCCCATCGAGCGGGCGGAGCCTGCTACGATGCTCATCGCCATGTCGATGTCGTTGGCGTTCATGTCAACGATTTTCGCTTCGGCGATCTTCTTGAGCTGGTCCATGGTGAGGTGGGCCACCTTTTCCTTGTGCGGAAGCTTGGAACCGGACTTGAGGTTGAGCTCAGTCTTGATGAGGAAGGTCATCGGCGGCTGCTTGGTGTAGAAATCGAAGGTGCGGTCTTCGTAGATGTTGATGACAACCGGAAGGACCATACCCATCTTTTCGCGGGTTGCGTCGTTGAACTGCTTGCAGAATTCTGCGATCTGGATACCCGTCGGCCCGAGAGCGGTACCGACCGGGGGAGCCGGATTAGCCTGTCCAGCCTTGAGCTGGAGCTTTACTACCTTGGAAGGCGTGCGTTTCTTTGCCATTGTTGGATTCCGTTAGGAAAATTCTGGAATAAATGAAAATCCGGATTTGCGAGAAGTTCCGGCAACTTAGAAGCGGGGACATTATATGGAAGAACGCTCAAAATCAATGCGAATTTGGATGAAAAAAATCCCGAGCGCAAGGG
>JBAQKV010000113.1:0-3084 GCA_049301335.1 Patescibacteria group bacterium | reverse complement strand
GGCGTGATGTAGACGTAGGTGCGCGAAACCGCGAAGTAGAAGATGAACGCGAGAAGCGAAAGCGAAATGACGAGACCCAGAACGAGAAGGAGCGCGCCGGAATCGCGGGCGACCTTGCGGCCTTTGTACACCTTCTGGCGCTTCTGGAAGCGGAACGCGAGGTACGAAAAGAACTTGCGCATCTCGTAAGCGAGATACTCGAAGAACGTGAAGTTGTGCTTCAGGAGGTTCTTTTCCGCATAGGCGGTTTCGAATTCGAGGTCGCCGTTCTTGGAAAACGTGCGGACGCCCAAAGAATCGGCGATACGCTTGAGGCGGCGTTCGGACGTGACGATTTGGAACTTCCTGTCGGGAAAACGCGAAAGGAGGATGCGGAAGGAAATGAAGTTCGAAATCGCCGGGCACGACTCGGTCTCGAGCGTTACGATCGCGTCCGGAAAAAGCGACACCTTCTCGATGACGTCGAGGAGGTTGTCGTGTTGCGAGAGCGGAATCCGGCGCTTATTCATACCGGTAGATTACGTAACGGAGTATGCGGGCGATAGGGTCTTTGCGCAGCGATACGAATTCTTTGGCACATACGGCCACGGCCTCGCAGAGGGCGTACGTCGGATCGGAATCCTCGAACGCGCCGGGGAGGTTGGAGACTTTCCTGGAATCGGTGGGGTCGTACTTTTCGGAGAAGGCCTTGCGGAGGAGTTCGGTGTTTCCGCCACCGGAGAAGAAGAAGTTTCGAACGCGGACGCTCTTGGCGATTTCGCCGAGCGCGATGCGGATTCCGTCGGAAACGAGTTCGTGGAACTTCGCGTAAGCCTTATGGTCGTCGGCGAATTTTTCCGGGTGCGACAGGCGGTCTTCGATGTCGAAGCCGGAGAGTCCGGAGCTTTCTTTCCGAAGGGCTTCTTCGAGGAGCGAGTATCCGAAGTCGAGGACCGCGGCGCCCACGAGTTCGCTGCGGTCGGTGAGGGTGACCGTCACGCGGGAATACCCGACGTCGACGAACGCGTTGGCGTCGAAGGATTCCGTCTTGTCTTCGACGAGCTTCGGGAGCGCCACGGGAACCGGAACGACCGAGACGAGTTTCATCGAGAGGTCGCGCACGATGAGCGAAAGCGCTTGGAAGGTCGACTGCGGAACGAAGAAGTTCACGAGCGTGAGTTTGACGTTCTTCGCCGTAAAGCCCACGGGGTTGGAGACTTTTTTCCCGTCGAGGGAAATCGAAGTGAGCGAAGTGGTTACGAGGCGGAGTTCGTTCGGTCCGAGATCGAAACGGTCTTCGGCTTTCGATCGGACGCGGTCGAGGGATTTTCCTTCGGTCGACGCGATCATGCGGTCGATTTCCTCCATAGTGATGGGTTCGTCGCCGTCGGCGCGGACGTAGTTGGTCCCGATGGCGTCGTAGAGGAGCGCGGAGGAGTTAATGGACAGCACGACTTCTTCAGGCAGGGATTCGAGACCTTCGGCCGCTTTGAGGATGGTACGGCGCACGACGTCGGAAACGGCCGCCAAATCGGCGATTTCACCGGCGATGACGTTCTTTTTGGACTGGCGGATGGAAGCGCGGCCGTAGATTTTGAGTTCGCCGGCCTCGACGGCGCAGACGAGTACCTTGACGCGGTACGCGCCGATGTCGATGGCGACGAAGCGGTCGTACTCGGAAAGGGGCTTGAGTTTGAAGGACAAAGTTCGATCGGTTACTTACGACAAGGCCGCGGCATGCCGCGGCCCGGGAATCTGAATTGTTTTCGTTCCGTTCGCTTAGGAAGCGCGCATGATCGCCTTGAGTTCGGCGATGCGGTCTTCTTTTCCGGCCTTGCGGAGGTACTCCTCTCCGGAAATGACCTGCCCGTCCGAGATGAGGGCCACGCCCAAGTCTTCCATGATGAGCGCGTCGTCCGGCGCGAGGTTGAGCGCGCGTTCGAGAAGGACGATGCCCTTGGAAACTTCGCCGAGAACGGTATACCCCCAACCGAGGTTGCGGAGGATTTCCGGATTGTTCGGAAACAGCGCGTTCGCCTTCTGAAGAAGTTCGACGCCTTCGGAGAAACGCCCCTTGGAAAGGAGGATGTACCCCATGAGGTAGGTGCCGGTAGCGGACTCCGGGTGGAGCTTACGGGCGACTTCCATGGAATTTTCGGCACGGTCCAAATCGCCCTCGTAGAGCGAAATGTCGGCGAGCTCCTCATAAAGACGGTAATCGTCGGCGTGCTTGAGCAGGTACGATTCCACCCGTTTTCGAGCCTCGTCGTACTTTCAGGCGTACTTGAGGTCCTCGATTTCTCCGATATGTCGGACCATTGCGTCGGCCATGGGATGGAAGCGTTAGGGACGGGGGCGATTCTACGAGTCCCTGCGCTATTTTCAAGGCGATTCCGCGGGAATTTCGTCGGAAAAGAATCCGTTCTTCTGGGCGTCGACGAGTTCGCGGTACGAGGCGCTCTTCGCGTAGAGTTCCGAATGGTTTCCCGAGTCGGATACTTTGCCGGAATCGACCACGAAAATACGGTCGGATCCGACCACCGTGGAGAGCCTGTGGGCAATGACGAGCGAGGTGCGTCCGGCCATGAGCGCGTCGAAGGCTTTCTGGATTCTCGCCTCGGTTCGCGAATCGAGCGCTGAGGTCGCTTCGTCGAGGACGAGCACGTCCGGATCGGCGATAATGGCACGGGCGATGGAGACGCGCTGTTTTTCCCCGCCGGAAAGTTTGAGTCCTCGCTCCCCTACCACGGTGTCGAAACCGTCCGGAAGCGATTCGATGAAATCGAGGATTTCCGCTTTTCGGCAAGCTTCGCGAACTTCTTCGAACGTTACGCCGTCCTTCACGTATTCGAGATTCGCGCGGAGGGTGTCGTTAAAGAGCGTGGTGTCTTGGAACACCGCGGCGAATTTCGATCGGTAGCTCGAGACGGTGAAGTCGCGGATGTCGGTCCCGTCGACTTTCACGGAGCCTTCGGTGGCGTCATAGAAACGGAGGAGGAGGTTCGCGAGGGTCGATTTTCCGGAACCGGTATGCCCGACGAGCGCGACGCGCGCGCCCTTGGGGATTTCGAGGGAAACGTTTTCGATGACCGCGCGGCCGTTCCC
>JBAQKV010000112.1:0-2446 GCA_049301335.1 Patescibacteria group bacterium | reverse complement strand
ACCAAAAACCACGAGTCGAACCGGGCGAAAGCACCGGAAAGGAGGAAATCCATGCTAGAACGAAAAAAGTCCGTATCGGAATACCGGCAGAATATACCGAAAGTGGGCCGTATTTCAAATTCGGTCTGAATTCCTTTGGATAATTGACAATTAGCAGAGCATATGCTGAAATTAGGCAATAAGCGGAATTCCCCATTATTTAGACCGATTCAGGAACGATGACCAACAAAGGATCGACGTCGATCGTCGGATACATCGCGATGCTCATGATCGCCTGAGCGGCCCTCTGACACGGGGAGGCCCCCATTTCGGCGAGCGGACTCCAGACGAATGCCGTGGCGTGGGGCGAAATCGACCCCTCATATTTTTCCGAACAGCCGTTAGCGAAAAAAGTCCGCATCGAAATCGGGGGAAAAACCTACGACGCCGTCATCCTCGATTCGGACGTGGAATCGGACAAGCTCAAGTTTTCGTTCTAAAGCCGCGCTCCGCTAAAAAATCCCCTTCGTTCGCCGAAGGGGATTTTCATTACTGAGGGATCGTGTTCGCGTCGACTTCTTCGAGGATGCGGCGGATGACGGCCTTGTCGCTCCAGGGAACGGAACCGGCGTTGGTCACCATGACGGTCTCGGCCCCTTTTCCGGCGACGATGACGACGTCTCCCGGAACGGCGGTCAGGAGCGCCGTTCGGATGGCGTCTTCGCGGGAGAATACCACCCAGAAACCGTCGCCTTCCTTCCGCTTGATACCCGCGGAAACTTCCTTGATGATACGGAACGGGTCTTCGGTGTAGTCGTCATCCTGCGTGAGGATGATGACGTCGGAGAGCTTGTCGACCACTCGGCCCATCTTGGGGCGCTTGTCGCGGTCGCGGTCGCCCGTAGCGCCGAAAACGGTGATAATGCGGGCGGTATCGGGAAACGAACGGACGGTTTCGAGAACGCTCCTAAGGGATTCCTCGGTATGGGCGTAGTCGACGAAGATGGTAATTCCGCGATCGTTGGGAACCTCTTCGAGGCGGCCCGGGACGACTTCGAACTTGGCCATGGTTTCCGCGATGGTTTCCGGTTGGACTTTCTGGGAGATGAGAACGGCGGTGGCGGCGAGGATGTTGGCGACGTTGAAGGTTCCGCGGAGCTTCGTATTGATTTCGAAGCGGTTCGACGGCATCTTGATGGTGAATTTCGTTCCCGCTTTGGACGCCTCGACGTCGATGGCGCGGATTTGCGCGCTCGGCGCGTTCCCATAACTGTAGACGATGTCGGCGGTAGGTTCGAGGAAGCGTTCGCAGTACGGCGAATCGAGATTCACGACCGTCACCTTCTTAATGCCGCGCTTCCTTCGGAATTCGACGAGACTCTTGAACAGTCCCAATTTCGTTTCGACGTAATTGTCCATCGTCTTATGGAGGTCGAGGTGGTCCTGCGAGATATTGGTCATGACGGCGACGTCGAAGTCGATTCCGGCTACGCGCCCATAATAAAGGGCATGGCTCGAAACTTCGATGACAGCGTATTCGCAACCCGCTTTCTCGGCTTCCCGGAGGAGTCGGTTGAGCGTGAACGGATCGGGAGAGGTCATCTTCATATTGTTCTCCTTCCATTCTCCGGCGATGGCGTAGTTGATGGTGGAGAACGCAAAAACGCGCTTTCCAGCGGTTTCGAGACCGCGGGCGATGATGTTGGTCGTGGTCGATTTGCCCTTCGTACCGGTCACGCCGATGACGATCATGTTCTTACCCGGACCTCCGTAAACGGCGCGGGCGAGGGCGGCGCGGGCGAAGTGGTACCCCACGCGAAGGGGCGAATCGAGGGCGACGGCTTTTCGGAGGGAATCTTTGAAGGACATGGAGGGTTCGGGCGAATCGGGAAAACGCGTTGAATTTTACCCGTTTTGACGTAAAATCCAAGGGTTAATTCCATACGAAAGAAATGCGGCTCAAAATCGAAACCGGGAACGACAACCCCGTACTCCGCGCGGTCAGCCCCGAAATCCGCCAAGACGAATTCCGCAAATACGCGCCCCTCGCGGACGCCATGGTGAAATACGTCAAGAATCCCGCGAGCCGCTGCGTCTGAGTGGCTGCCCCGCAAGTCGGGCATAACGTCCGCCTCGTGGCGGTCAGCCTTTTGAATTCGTACGAAGACGAAAACTTCCGCACCGTCGCGATGTTCAATCCGGTCGTGCTTGAGAAATCCGACGTGCTCGAATCCGACGACGAAGGCTGCCTTTCGGTTCCGGGAATGCGCGGCGACGTGCTCCGTCCGAAGCGGATCCGGCTCAAGTATTCCGACGAGAAGGGCAACCTCTTCGTCCGCGAGATGCACGGCCTCATGGCGAGAATCGTGCAGCACGAAATCGACCACCTCGACGGGGTGCTCTTCACGGACAAGACCGTGGGGGAGGCCGTGCTCGACGCCGAGGAGGCTTTGTAACGGGTCACGCG
>JBAQKV010000111.1:0-12966 GCA_049301335.1 Patescibacteria group bacterium | reverse complement strand
ATACTAATTAAAGTAACGTTAAAATCCTCATATGGAAACAGCGTATTCGAAAGCTTCCCGTTTCGTGAAGAAGTTCGGTTTCACCCTTGTCGAACTCATCGTCGTAATCACCATACTCGCGATTCTCGCGACCGTCGGCTTCCTCGCGCTTTCCGGGTACACGCAGGAAGCGAACGTTTCGGTAATGAAGATGAACGCGAGATCGATATATTCCGCCATTTCTGCCGAAAGCGCGCTAACGGGGAATTCCCCTCGGTATTACGTAATCCATGATTCTTCGGCCGCCCTTTCTTCAGCCATAGTCGTTATCGACGGAAAGAGTAACGTCCTGACCTGAGGCGCATGGAACGCTGCAGGAACCAATTATTCCGCAGGGAATCCGGATTATGCGAAGCTGAAGCTCAATCCCGATAAATTCAGGATTTCGAGTGCCGGCGTGTTCGAAGAGGTTTTCGCGGCCTATGCTCCGGGCGCCGTCTCCATAGGGGCAGCAGACCTTCAATCCGGCACTTCTTCGAGAACCTTTTCCGCATTACAGGTTTCCGCGACTTCGCCCTCCACCTGAACGGTGGTCGTAGTGGGAAGTTTTCCTCCCAACT
Source organism: Patescibacteria group bacterium (assembly GCA_049301335.1). Classification (GTDB taxonomy): domain Bacteria; phylum Patescibacteriota; class Gracilibacteria; order BD1-5; family UBA2023; genus JANJWP01. The sequence goes on along the minus strand of JBAQKV010000111.1, from coordinate 12,367 downwards.
CCTCTTCTACCGTCACCGGCCTCATTAAAAGCCCGTCTTTAACGGGCGCTCTCATGGACGAGACGTCGGTAAACGTCGCTTCGCTTTCGGTTTCGCTCGGGTATCCGGGATGCGCGGACGCCGACATCCCCCTTGCCAACGGCCAAATCTGGTCCGCTTGCAACGTCGGCGCGAGCCGGGCGTACAATTCCGCTACCGACGTCATCACCGCCTGTTCTTCTTCCCCTACGGACTGTAACGCCGCCAATCGCACGACGTTCCTTTGAGGGGTTTACCAGTGGTGACGGAACGACAACCTCGTTCCCGCGCTCACTCCTACGACCACGTTGGCACCTACGGGAACCAAGGCGTGAGGCGTCGGGCATTCCAAACTTATCATCCAGAGCGGCATCACGTACCATTGGATTACCACGCGCGACCCCGATCTCTGGTGAGCGTCCGGCTCCACCGACACGGTAGGTACCTATTCTTCCGCTTCCTCTCCGCAGAAGGACGCGATGAGATGACCGTGTTCCGTAGGGTACCACGTTCCGACCCCTCTCGAATGGGCGAACGCGATAACGAGCATCACCTGATCCCCGCTCTCGCAAAACTTCCTCGATTCCACGAAATACGCCCAGCTGGTAAACAAACTGAAGCTCCCGATGGGATGACGGATGTACCCGATGAGCGGTTCCGCGTACTTCACGAACGCGAACGCGTATTCGGTATACTGGTCGTCCGTGGATTGGTGACAGGATTACGCCTACTCGGTTTCGTTCGATCCGTCGACGTATACCGTCCGTCCCGCGCAGAGCGAGAGCCACGTCAACGCGAGCCCCGTCCGCTGCATTAAGGATTACTAATCCGGGTGCGTTTCTAAAGACGCGGTTTTCCGCGCCTTTTCCGTCTCCGCTTTGCAAAATCCCCGCCTCGGATTATTATCCGCGCCATGCGACACCTGAACGTCAAAATACAGCGTTACGAATTGCCCGGATGAGACGTTCTCATGCGGGACACTTCGCTCATCATCAACGACGACGACCGAATCGCCGTCGTTTGAGGGAACGGCGCTGGGAAAACGACGTTCATGAAGGTCGTCACCGGCGAAAAGACCATGGCCGACGACGCGGGGGAAAAATTCCTCTGACGTTTCGAAGGTTCGGTCGACAATACCGGCGGACTCACGCTCGGGTATTTGGCCCAGATCCATTTCGACCAAGAGGAAAAAACCGTCGGCGAAGAACTCCGCAACGCGTTCCCGCTGGTTCTCGAAGCCGAGAAGGAACTCACCGCGTCCGAAGCGGGATTGGGCGATGAAAACGGCGTGGAACGGTACAGCGAGGCGTTGGAACGTTTCAAAGCCGTCGGAGGATACGACTACGAACGCGAAATCGACCGCGTTTCCCGCGGTATCGGCATTTTCCATCTGCTAGGTTCGAAACTCAAAGAGGTGTCGGGCGGGCAACGTACCAAAATCGCCCTCGCGAAAATCCTCCTCCTCAAACCGGATTTCCTCCTTTTGGACGAACCGACGAACTTCATCGACCTCAAAAGTGCCGAGTGGCTCGAAAAGTACCTTCAGGAAACCTGGAAAGGCGGATACCTCATCATCTCGCACGACCGCGAATTTTTGGACGCCACCTGTACCAAGGTCTACGACGTGGTGAAAGGCCGTCCCATCGCCGAATACGTGGGCAACTACTCCGACTACGTCACCGAAAAGCGCCGCCTCGAAGACAAGCTCATGGAAGAGTACGAACGGCACCTCGAATTCATGAAGTCGGAAAAGGCCCTTATCAACCGTTTCCGCGCGGGTTCGAGGGCGGGCTTCGCCAAGAGTCGCGAAAAGATGCTCGAACGCGCCCCCGAGCCGGAAAAGCCGTTCATTCCACCGCGTCCGAAGTTCCGCTTCGAATTCTCGGAACGCCCGGGCGAAAAGATCCTCGAATTCAAAGAAGCGTTCATCGGCCGCAAAGAACCGCTCTTCTTTATCAGCGAAGTCGTCACGCGCGAAAAGAACCGCATCGGCGTCGTCGGGGAAAACGGGGTGGGGAAGTCGACCCTCATCAAGACCATCCTCTGAACCGTCCCGCTTCTCGACGGGTATTTCTCCAAGCATAAGGCGCTCGACATCGCGTACTACTCGCAGATGCACGAGGAACTCGACATGGAGGCCACGGTTTTTGAAAACTACGAACGCGCGTGATTCGCCTTCACTCGAGAAAGGCTCGCATCCGTATTGGGAAATTTCGGATTCGAATATTCCGACGTCGACCGTAAGACCCGCGATTTCTCAGGAGGACAGATTTCCAAAATCCTCTTCTCGATGATCGGTCTCCGACCTTCGAATTTCCTCGTGCTCGACGAACCCACCAACCACCTCGACTACGACAGCCGCGAAGCGCTCGAAAAGACGCTCAAGGAATACCCGGGTACTATCCTGTTCATCTCCCACGACCGCTACTTCGTCAACAAGGTCTCCACGCACCTTTGGATCGTTGAAGACGGCGAATTGACGCTGTCCTATGGGAATTATGCCGACTACCGACTGAAGAAGGAACGCGGCATCTCCTACGACGTTTCCCTTTGGAACGACGAAGGCGAACTCGACATGGTATTGGAAGAAAAACTCTGAAAGGCCGAAGCGAAGCGCATCAAGGAAAAATTCTGAAGAAACCACCGCAAATAGCATGCCGAGACTGCCTTCTTGAAAACTCCATAGGATTTCCTACGACGACGGCGTGGGGGAATCCGTTTCGACGAATTCGCCGGCGAGGATGCGTTCTGAAACCAAACGTTTGGCCGAAGCGACGAAGAAGAGGTTCGAATCGGTTTTTCCAGAGAACTTCACCGCCGAGAACTACGCCGAAACGCTTATTCGGAAATGCGCGGCGATTCCGCCGGAAGGCCGGAGCCGGGAAGTCGATTCGACCATCGGGAAACTCCTTTCTCTCGAAAGGCTCTGCTTTTCATTCTGCATGGCGGATCGGGCGGATTTTTTCCGACAAGCGAAAAGGTCGTACGTTTCGCGCCTTCTCGAATCGGTCCTTCCGAAATTGCGCAATGCCGACTACCGGAGCCAAACCCTCGAAACCTGGTCGCAGTGGATATACGCGAAAGGTTTCGCGGACATCGGCGATTTCTGGTTCTGGAACGGTTGGCGCGACCGTTTCTTCGCCGAAGAACATGCCCCGTACGAAGATATCCCGTTGAATTTCTAGAGTGTCCAAGAACCGCGTTCCATCCTCGATTTACGAAGCCGGCGTCCGGATTTCGTTTTTCAAACAGCCGAAATGATCGGCGTTTTCGATCGTGGGCGGCGTCGTGACCAAAGTGGGCGCGGCCGTCAGGGAATCCGATTTCGCGCTTCTTTCCGGTGACTACGGGCGAGTCGGGACCCCGTCTCCGCTTTCGGAGGCGTGAGTCGCCGCTTCGTCCCGCGTGGACGACGATTCCGTATGGGAGGGCATGCTCGAAGAACTTGCCCTCCAAGGCGACGTATTGCCGAAATCTCTCGAATCGGTGAGTGCCGAGGTTTCCAAAATACTTTGAAAGCCCGTCTCCGTTTTTTCGGACCAGAAATTCGCGAAGATGGCGAAAGATGCGAAAAGGCTTGCCGAAAGCGCTGAAAAGGAGGCGAAGCGGACCGAAAAACGCCGTCAGAACAAACTTTCGAAATCCTTAGGGGAATCCGCGGATGCCGGAATCAAAAAGCCCATGGTCGTGGTCGTCATCGAAAAGCGCCTCGCGAAGTGCGAAGCCTCCATGAAAGTCTATCGGTACCTCGATCCGACCGTGAAGGAAGACGTGCCGGAACCGACCGTCGCCGAGGTGGAGAAATTCATTTCCACCATCGAGCGCACGACCGTCGAGATCGCTTTGTCGAGCGGACAGCGGGCATTGCCGGTAATGAAGAAACTCGCCGAACTCCGTGCGTTGGTCATCATGGCTTTCCCTATGGCGCACGACCGTTTGCGCCCGATTGTGGACGCGGCCGTCAAAAAGGCTTCTAAGCCTATTCGGCAAGCGGAAAACCGGGTATAATTCGATTTTACTTTCGTTTCTTGTTCCGTATAATCCGCGGGACTATTTTTAGGTACCCATCCTCATGTCCGGAGCAGCTTCCTACGATTCCAGCAATATCCAGATTCTCGAAGGCCTCGAGCCGGTGCGCAAGCGCCCCGGTATGTACATCGGTTCCACCGACGAACGCGGCCTCCATCACCTCATCTGGGAAATCGTCGACAACTCGATCGACGAAGCCATGGCCGGCTACGCCAAGAACATCACGGTCACCCTCCACGGCGACAACTCGTGTTCCGTTTCCGACGACGGCCGCGGTATTCCGGTCGACGTCCACCCGAAGACGGGCAAGTCCACCCTCGAAACCGTCCTCACGGTCCTCCATGCCGGCGGTAAGTTCGGCGGCGAAGAATCCGGGTACAAGGTTTCCGGCGGTCTCCACGGTGTAGGCGCGTCGGTAGTAAACGCCCTTTCCAACAAGCTCGAAGCTACCGTTTACAAGGATGGTGGCAAATACTTCCAGAGTTTCGCCCGCGGCGTTCCGGACGGCCAGATCGAAAAGATCGGCAAATCCACCGTTTCCGGTACCACCGTCCGCTTCTGGCCCGACGACTCGATGTTCACTACCGTAGTCTACGATTACGATACCGTCCTCAGCCGTCTTCGCCAGCAGGCGTACCTCACCCGCGGCATTACCCTCACCCTCGTCGACGAACGCAGCGACAAGCGCGCCCGCTTCCACTTCGAAGGAGGCATCCGCTCGTACGTCTACCATCTCAACCGCCGCGACGACGCGATCGGCGATATTTTCTGGGTCGACAAAAACGTCGACGGCGTCCAGGTCGAAGTCGCCATGCAGTACAAGAAGGACGACTACACCGAAAAGGTCGTCACCTTCGTCAACAACATCCACACTCCGGAAGGCGGAACCCACCTCGTCGGTTTCCGTACCGCGCTCACCCGCGTCATCAACAAGTACGCCCGAGAACAGGAAATCCTCAAGGAAAAGGACACCAACCTCGGTAACGAGGACATGTCCGAAGGCATTACCGCCGTCATCTCCGTAAAGGTCGCCGAACCGCAGTTCGAAGGCCAGACCAAGGCGAAACTCGGTAACAGCGAAGTCCGCGGCATCGTCGACCGCGTGGTCGCCGAAGCGCTCTACGACTTCCTTCAGGAAAACCCCAAGACCGCGCGCGGACTCATCGACAAGTGCCTTCTCGCGTTCCGTGCCCGCATGGCGGCACGCAGCGCTCGCGATACCATCATCCGCAAGGGCGCCCTCGAAGGAATGACCCTCCCTGGCAAACTCGCCGACTGTTCTTCCCGCGATCCGCGCAAATCGGAACTCTACATCGTCGAAGGAGACTCCGCAGGCGGTTCCGCAAAGCAGGGCCGCGACCGCGAACACCAGGCGATCCTCCCGCTCCGTGGCAAGATCCTCAACACCGAGCAGGCCCGCATCGACAAGATCTTCGCGAACCAGGAAATCAAGAACCTCATCATCGCCCTCGGAACCTCCATCGGCGATACGTTCGACATCTCCAAGCTCCGCTACCACCGTCTCGTCATCATGACGGACGCGGACGTCGACGGCGCCCACATCCGCACGCTCCTCCTTACGTTCCTCTACCGCTACCTCAAGCCGCTCATCGAAGCCGGTCACGTCTTCATCGCCCAGCCGCCGCTCTACAAGCTCCAGAAGGGCAAGCAAATCTGGTACGTCTTCAACGACGAAGAGAAACTCCGCATCATCGCGGAACACGGGATTTCTTCCGAAGGCACCCAGCGTTACAAAGGTCTCGGTGAAATGAACCCGGAACAGCTCTGGGAAACCACCATGGACCCGTCCGTCCGCAAGATGAGCAAGGTTTCCATCCACGATGCCGAACGCGCCAACGAAACCTTCCGCGTCCTCATGGGCGAAGAAGTCATGCCGCGCAAGCGCTTCATCCTCTCCCGCGCGAAGCACGTAACGAATCTCGATATCTAGTGCCATGGCTCGCAAAAGGTCTTACAAGAGATATCGCAGCAGGACCCGAAGAGGGGACGATTACCTTGATGAGGCGATTTTTCGTTGATTTATCGCCTTCTTTCTTTTGTTTTGAATCTGGTTTCATTTTAAGGCTTGGCCGTATATTGAAGCTCATCGAGACCAGATAACTCATTGGCTGATCATTGCCTCTGTTGTCTTGGGGGTTCTACTAGCGTTTTTTGTTGGATTATTCCTGTACAAGCGGCATAGAAAAGCCCAATTAAGTTCAAAAGACGATAGAAATGCGGTTTTTGACGCATTAATTAGTGAGATTCAGTCGTTTTCTTCCGTTAGGAGCCATAAGAAGGAAGCCCATTATCAAATGGAACTCGCGGGGTATCTTAAAAAGACTTTCCCAAATCTCGACATCGAGGAGACGAGAAGCGATACTCGGCCAGACATAGTCGTCTGAAATATCGCGATCGAAATCAAATGACCGACTTCAAAGTCAGAATTACGGACGATCGCGGATAAGATCATCCGGTATCTGAAGCATTATGACAGTCTCGTAGTCATCCTGTTTGACCTTCAAATTTCTGAAAGTGAGTATGTGGACTGGGAAAGCTGAATTTTCGAAACGTTTTCCAATAAATCGGATTCTCTTGAGATTATAGTCAAATAAGTATTCGCCCATGCCTTTCACTCTCGACCGTTACGCCGCAGCCGATAGCCTCGCCATCTCGACGAGGACTTTGGACCGTTACGTAAAAGCGGGCAAGCTCCGTTCGAAGAAGGTGGGGAAGAAGGTTTTCGTCCACGATGGGGATTTGGACATCCTCAAGAACGAACTCGGCAGGGAAGTCGACGACTCCGCCCGCCAAGAAGACGTCGAATTCGTCGCCCCCAAGGCCGAAGACGGCGAAATCGTATTCTTCGACGACGCCAAGAAAGACACCGGTTTCCGCCGCAAGCCGGTGCTCGTGGACTACCAAGACCTTTTCGAGGACGCACAGAAGCGCATCGACGAGAAAGACCGCGTCATCCGCGAACTTTCGTACCGCGTAGGCCAGGCGGAAGCCGAACTCAAGAACTCGGTTTCGATGATCGAATTCAAAAAGACCTCGTACCTCCTCGAAGCTGCCAAGACCAAGGGCGACGAGGAAAAGGCGAATGCCGTAAAGGAAGTCGAAGCCGTTACCAAACGTCTCGAAAGCGAAAAGAACATTACCGCCATTCTCGCCTTCGCCCTCGCCATCCTCCTTTTGGGGTTCCTCGGCATGTGGTTCGCCACTATCTAATCCCGTTCGCGGGATTTTATTTTGTAACTTTCTCAAAATGCTGACTTTGAACTCAATCTTTGCGTTTCCTCGCTCTCCGTAGCAAACTACGGTTCGCTCCGGTACGCAGCTTTCGTTCAAATTCCATCATTTTCAAAAAAGTTACTTCACCCCTCCGTCCCATGCAGATCCAGAACGCGAAGCGTTTTCTCCTCAAGCTTTCCGGCGAAGCCCTCCAGGGTTCCGTAGGGTACGGAATCGACGTGGAATTCCTCCATACGCTTGCCGAAAAAGTCGTCGCTCTCGCGAATTCGTGAAAGGAGGTCGTCATCGTCATCGGTTGAGGCAATATCTTCCGTGGCGCGACCATGGCCGCCAAGGGCCTCGACCGCTCGCAGGGTGACTACATGGGCATGCTCGCTACGGTTATCAACGGCATCGCGCTCGGCGACGCCATAGAGCGCCATGGTAGGGAAGTGCGCATCATGAGCGCGTTGGAAATCAACCGAGTCAGCGAACTCTTCATCCAGCGCCGCGCGGTCAAACATCTCACGAACGGCCGCGTCGTCATTGCGGTAGGAGGTTCCGGAAACCCGTATTTCACCACCGACTCCGCAGCCGTCCTCCGCGCGCTCGAACTCCACTGTGACGTTCTCGTAAAGGGCACTAAGGTCGACGGGGTATACGACAAAGATCCGGCGAAACATCCGGACGCCGTCCGCTACGATACCGTTCCGGGTTCGGTGGCGCTTTCGAAAAATCTCCGCATCATGGACCAAAGCGCGCTCGCGCTCGCGAAGGATGAAAAGCTTCCGCTTTTCGTTTGCCGTATCGAAGACATCGACCGCCTATGAACCGGCGATGTCCGAGGAACGATGGTAACTCCGGAATAGTCTCGGCCTCATAGGAATCCCCCCGACATGGGGGGATTTTCCGTTTAGTACTTTCCGCAAACGGCGCACTTCACGTAACGCTGCACGGGGTAGTTCGTAGCATCCGGGCCGGTCCATACGTACGCGGCGCTAAGATAGGTGCCTCCGCTCGTCCACGCCCAGGAATTACTTGAGTCGTAGTTGGCGGCGTCGACGCAGAGCATGGAGTTTACGTCGCCCGTATGGTTGTAGTATCCGCTCATCGCGTATCCGCTGTATATGACGTTCCAGCCTGACGGACAGGAATTGCTTCCGAAATTTTCGTAGGTGGGTCACGCGACGTACAATCTGCTGCAACGCACTTGCGTGGAGGCGGTGACTCCCGGCGGCATTCGAGATGCGTCGCCAGTTCCGACCGGATACAGGAGCGCGCCGTATGCGGAAGCCGCGTTCGCGCTCGCCGAACCAGGATCTCCTCACTGAAGACAGACCGGGGCATAGTTATTGGCATTCGCGTAATGGTTCGCGAACGCCCATCCGGAGTAGAGAAGGGTGGCATTAGCGGTGGACGTTCCGACTCACCAGCGCGTAATGACGCTTCCGACGTTCTTATTCGTCAGATTGGTAAGGCGGCTGTTGAGGTCGTTCACGTTATCAACGACGGCATTCCAACCGGTGGAGGTCAACGGGGAGCCCGGGGACGCGCTCGGCATGGTCGCGTTCCATGCGGCTAACGAGATTCCAACGAGGCCGACCGTGGCGACGATGCCGAGTGAAAATTGGACGCCGCTCAGGAATGGCTTGATGATTTTCATGGGCCGTGATTGGGATAATTGTCGCGAGGATACCACTTCGTTCCGCATAATCAAATCCACGTTTAAATTACCAACTCTTGCCGTTCGCTCAGGTATCCGGCTGCGGAAGCATGCTATCGAATAACGGATCCCCCGAGAAGAGTTCGCGAAGCGAGTTGGGGATGGCGTTTTGGGATTGCGCCTGCCCGTCGGGACGAACGTACTTGTTACGTTCCTTTTGGAGTTCGGAGAGGCTTTTTATGTCGGCTTCCAATTCTTTCCGCTCTTCGGCGGAAAGCGGAACGGAACCGTTCGATCACCGGCTTCCCCCCGGATCGCCTTGGAGGGACGCGGGATTTCCGGCGTTGGTCCAGTTTCAGGATTTCGGGGGTTCGGTTTTCGCGTTCGCATCCTTTCTTTCCTCTGAACCGTTTTTTTCCCGCTCTTTTCCCGATCAGGCGGATTTTGATTCGCCCTTCGCGGAAGAGTCCGAATTTTCCGGTTGTCTTTCATCTTTCTTCTCGCCGTCCTTCGAACCTCACTTATCTGATTCGTCCGCTTTCCTACTGTCTCAACCGCTGTCTTGGTCCTGTTTCTCTTTTTGCTGGGACTTTTCCTTATCCGCCTTCACTTGTTCGTCGAGAAGCTTTTTTACGATTTCGAAATTGGTTCGCGAATCGTCGTTTCCGTCAATCCGGTACGATCCGGTATAAGCGACGAGCGCGCCGTACAGTCAAAGTTTCTTATTGGTTCATTCGAGGGTGAGGGCGTCTTTCGCACGAGCGTTTCAAAGGGCGAGCAGACGTAACGCTTCGAGTTTTTCACGTTCTTTCCCTTCAGCGGCGTTCGCTTCGGCATACAGCGTCGAAACCGCTTCGCGATCGAAATTCGAATTCGTAAGGGAGGCTCCGTCCGCGACGCGAAGCCGGTCTTTGATAGGGGAATCTTTTTTCGAAGACTCAAGTCCCGTATCGAACATGCGCGTAGCGGTTTCGTGCTGTCAAAACTTCTCCGCGGCCCAACCCATCAGAAAAAAAGCCTCCGGCCTGTGCGAGGCGAGATTGACGGCCAGAAGCGCGCTGAGCGCGATTATGAAGCCGGTGAGGAGCGCTTTTTGGATCATGCGGGGATTTTATCAGGAATGACGAATGCCGCAACGAATGCGAGAAGGGAAATCAAGTGGAACGGGGATACCGGCGTTTCGGTTTCGTTCGGTTTTTCGCCATCTGTCGATTCCACCGTGTCCAAAGACGTTCCGAACGAACGCTCGGCATTCTTTTCGTCCGTTTCGTTTCCATCCGTCGCGTCGGCGATCCTCCGGGCGGTTTCCCGGTTGGATTTCGATACCACCGGATTTCCGTTTTTGTCCGTTTGGTATACGGTTCATCCCATAAAATCTTTTCCCAAAGGGACTTGCGCGCCTTCGGGAGTCCCGTAGGTCACCGTGAGCGTCTTGAGGGAATTTTTGGCATGCTGGAAAACCGATCTCAAGCTGGCGGCGTTCGGAGTGTCTTCCGCGTCTCAGCCGTCCGTAAGGATGACCGCGAGGGCCGTGGGTTTCGTATCGGCATTGTCCGTTCAGCTTCCGTACCGGTCATCGAGACGTTTCCCTACTTTCAGAAAATCCGTTCCGACGGCGTTCGAATATTTGCTCGATATTCCCGACAAGAGCGCTACGAAAGCGGTTTTATCCGAAGTTTTCGGTATGGCCTCGTACGCTTCGCCGGCGAAAACCGTGAGGGAATACCGGTTTTGCGGATATTTTTCCACGGCTCCCGCGATGAACGTTTTCGCGCGGTCGAGCCGGCTCGTTTCTTCGCTCGGATCGACGACGTCCATCGAACGCGATACGTCCAAGACGAACGCCACGTCTTTGGCGGGTTCCGCCATGCTGCGGACGTTCAGGGAGTACGGGGTGAGCGTGAGTCAAAGACAGGCCAATCCGATGACGAACGCCGATCTCCGAGCGTTCCTTCGGAATCGTGATACGCGGTAGTTTCCCGAGTTTTCCGAAAGCTTCGGAATTCCCAGAACGCGATTCGCCGAAAGGGACGCCGTCCAAAAGACGGACGCCGCTACGATGAGGATGATGCTTATGGTCGTGGACATTATACCGAGGGGTCATCGCTAACGATTCTCGAGATTGCCGAGAAAAGGACGAGCGAAAGCAAAAGCCCGGCGAGAAACGGGAGTTGTGCCGAAGAATAGCGTTTTACGGTCTCCCGAACGCTTTTTTTCTTCGTCGATTGGTCGAGCGCTTCGAAGACCGACTCGAGCCCCTTCACGTCGCTCGCGTTGGCGAAGGTGCCGGAGGTCGTTGTGGAAATGAACGCCATGAGCTCCGCGTCGACGATCGCGCGTATGGGTTTCCCGTCCGGTCAGAGGAAATAGGTTTTTTGTCCGTTGGTTTTGTCGGTAACGAACAGGTCGATTCCCTTAGGGTCGCCGATGCCGATGGAATGGATTTTGATTTTCCGTTCCGCCATGAGTTTCGCTACCGGCTTCGGGTCGATCCCCACGTTCGCTTCGCCGTCGGTGACGAGGACGACGTTTTTGTCACCAGCGGTGCCGGAAAGGCTTTCGGACGCGAGCAGGAGCCCTTCGCCGATGTTGGTTCACGACAAACCGGGAATTTCCTGATGAATGGAATCGGTCGTGACTTTGGAGAGGATTGCCGCAAAGGCATCCATGTCGCTCGTGAGCGGGCTGAGAAGAAAGGGCTTCCCGGCGAATATCACGAGTCAGAAGCGGTCTCCGTCGCGTTTCACGACGAAATTCGCGAGCACGCGCTTAGCCGCTTCCAGACGGTTCGGACTCAGGTCTTCCGCGAGCATCGATTTGGAAATGTCGAAGACGAAGACTATGTCGGTACCTTCTTTGGTTTCCGAGGTTTTCACATACGGATACCTCGGATCAGCCAAGAGCGCGGCAAGGCACGCGATGACGAGGCCGCCTAAGAGGGCGCGTACGACGTGGAACGATGCCCGTCCGGATTTACCCGGAACTGCTCACGCGATTCTGAAATACCTTCAGAATTTGGCTTCCCTGAGAAGCATGGCGAAAACGGGTACGGCGAAAACGGCGAGCGCGAGGGCTTGCGGACGGAGAAATTCGATATTCGCGAGCACGGTCATTATCTCGAGTTGATAAAGGTCGTTGCGGATTCCTTAAGGCTGAGGTTGGACGCGGCATCGTTCCTTGATGCGGAATATTCCAATTCCCGCGCGAAGTACGCGAACGGAACGAACCCTTCCATCGACTCGGTCGCTTTTACGGCTTCGGTGGCGGTCATGTTCGGGAACATCGGGTTTCCGAGTTCCTTTACGAGGTACGCCCGAACGTACGACCACGTCTTTTCGGCGAAATCCGGATCGGCGAGGTCGAGTTTTTCGAGGGCCTCCAACGTACCCCTTTTGTGTCATGCTTCCGGAGTCGATTTCGTTT
>JBAQKV010000110.1:0-2873 GCA_049301335.1 Patescibacteria group bacterium | reverse complement strand
GTGGGAAAACGTCGGATTTCGCGGATAATAAATGGAAATCCGCAAATTTCGCCGACGTATTGGGAATATTGATGGATTCGGACGTACGGGATTTCCGAAGAATCATGCTGAACGACGTTGAAGACGTGCTCGGTTTGTACGTTTTTCCGTTTCCAGAGATCGGATTCGGCAAGTCCACGGCACTTCTTGTCCGTAAGCTGAAATCGGAAAAGTATCCGACATACCACTTCGTCGGAATGGATTGCGAATCGAAGAAGCTTGCGCAGATTTTCGAATACTCCTCGTATGAGTTTCCCGAAGATTCCGAAAAACTGGTCGCCGATTTGAGATTCGCGGTATCGAAAGGGTTAGACGTGGAAAATTCGACGGACAGCATTTTATGGAGTTATGCCATGCTCCTGCATTGCCCGATTTGAACTTCCGCAACGCATTGAAAATCCCCCGGAATTCCGGGGGATTTTTTTGGATTACTTCAGGTAGAACTCGAAGTCGCACCAACCGTGACCGCTGTAGCAGACCTCGTATCCTAAGGCGAGGTGCGTCGGAACGATGCCTTCTTGTCCGATGGCGATATTGAATCGGTCATTCGCGTCCCAATTGTCGTTCGCATTGTATCCGGCACAACCCGCCGTTCGCGACGTGTGGCTGAGGGTTCCTCCGCAACGGGTGGAATCGTAGTTCCATTTCCCAGTGGCCAGGTCGATGATGGGCGAGGCGGAATACGCGGCGGATTTGAGCATCGCCGCGGAAGTGTTCGCCGCGTTCGAGAATCCTTCGGCATTGATGGACGCGGCGGTGTTCGCAAGACTTTTGTTCGCGGCGTTCGCTACGTTCGATGCCGCGACGAAGAAATTCGCCCCAACGGCGTTGGACGTGCCCTTGTTCCAAGATACGAGCGTCCATCCGCCTCCGCTCGTGGTCATGTCGCAGTAGACGTTCGTGGCAGCGAAGCCGGTGAGAGCCCCGTCCGGGTCGATGGAATACGTTCCGTCCGGGCTCGTCGAATAGGCGGCCTTGATCGCGTTGCACGAATTCGGTACGCACGCGCCTCCGATAAGAACGTATCCGATCGCCGAACACATCACCGCCCCCGCCGTTTCGGAACCGCTGGTCGAGACCGCGCCGTCCGCGCAGGCGAACGTCTGGGAATACGCCTGGGTTCCTCCGGTGACGTTCGAAGACGAGGAGGCCGCGAGCGTCGCGCCGTTGGAAATCGCTCCCACGGAGTAGGTCCTTCCGTTTACGGCTTGCGTCGAAGCCGCGCAGTTCGCCGCGGCCGCCGCGTGCGTCGCCGTACACGTGGGAACGTTTCCGCCGTTCGAGGCCGAGCACGTCCAGTTCGTCGAACCGCCCGTTGCGGGGAACGCCGGGGAGGCTGGCGAAGCCGTTCCGGCGGAACAGAACGTATCGGAGCCGAAGGAAGCGGCGGAGAACGCGTAGTTTTTCGAAGCGCTTCCGCAAACGCCGTTCACCGGGGAAGGCGGGAGGGAGGAATTCCCCCCGTCCACCAGGGCTCCGGTCGAACTCGAAGATTTCGGATCCTTCACGAGTCCCGCGACGGAACCTGAAGAAGCGGGGTAGTTTCCCGAAACGGCCGCCGTTCCGGTCGACGGCGAAATGCCCGCCACTTGGAAGTACGAAGTCGTGCGCTTCTTTCCTCCGCCCGTCAGTCCCGCGGAAGCGTCCATAGCGCCCACCGTGAGGTATTTCGCGTCGTACGCGGCCCGCGCCGTTCCGAGTCCGGCGACGTCGGTGAGAACGCCCGGAAGCCCGGAAGCGGAAACCCTGAACTTCTCCGGGTTCATCCTGAGCTTCGCGTAGTCGGGATTCCCCGCGGAATAGTTCGTGCCCGCCTGGTTCCAGTCCCCGCCCGTCAGCGCCGTCTGGTTCCCGTCGACGTATGCGAACGCTCAGGAAAGCGCCGCCCCGGAATCGTGGACGACGTAATACCTCGGGGAGTTGCCCGTCAGCGCCGATTCCGCGGAAATCGCCGTCTGCACCGACCGCACGTTCGCCTTGATCGCCGAATCCTTGGCATCCTGCGAGTATCCTGAGAGCGCGAGGAACCCGATGGTCGCCAGAACCGCCAAAATCGTGATCACGACGATGAGCTCTACGAGAGTGAAGCCCTTCCACGAGGCGGTTCGTTTCTTTCGGACTTCCACGGATACGTTTTCCATAAAACGTTAAAAAAGTGTAAACGTAAGGAATATACGCCACTCTTGGGTTTCTTCAACGTTTCTACGCCGAAAATTCGGTTTTCAGGGTTCCTCATCTCGTAATCTTCGATTCGACTTCCGGATGGCGCTCGAGATACGCGCCGAATTTGATAGCGGCCTCTTCGCCCGGATCGACGATGGTCACGCCCGGAAGTATCGATTCGATTTCCTTGCGGACGAGAGGGTAGTGCGTGCAGCCGAGGACGAGCGCTTCGATATCCACGAATTTCGAGAGTTTCGGAACGAGCGCGCGACGCACGTCTTCGCCTTCGGTGATGCCGGCCTCGATGAGGGGGACGAGTTCGGGAGCGGCGACTTCGTGCACCGAAACCGAGTCGTCCAAGATGTGCACGCGCTCTTTGTACGCGCGGATCCTGACCGTGCCTTCGGTGGCGAGGACACCGACGTGGCGGTACCCGGATTCGACGATTTTTTCGGCTCATGGGATGGTGACGCCGAGGATCTTCTTGTCGGGGAAACGCACCTGCTGGAGGTAGCGTATGGCGTGCACGGTGGCGGTATTGCAGGCGAGCACGACGATTTCGGCGCCGTCGTCGAAAAGCTTGGCGACGCCCTTCTCGGTGAGGTCGACGATTTCTTCGTCCTGTTTGTCTCCGTACGGACAATTAGCCCGGTCGCCGAAATAGGCGTAGT
>JBAQKV010000109.1:0-13903 GCA_049301335.1 Patescibacteria group bacterium | reverse complement strand
CGGATTGGTCGCGATGATCGTGTATGGCTTGGTCTTGGGCGTATTCGTGATGGCCGCGGCTTCTACCGCCGGCGCGGCCGAAGCCTACACTGGGACGACCGTTTCGTCCGCTCCGGAAACGCCCACCGGTACCGCTCCCGCACGCAAGAACAACCGAAGGAACGCTCCGGCGATTTCGACCGCACCGGAAGGCGCGCCGGTAATGACCTCCACGGGGGTCCCGACGGGAACGTTCGTTCCCGTTTCCCACACTACGGCCGTTAAGCCCGCGGGTACGAAAACCGCGGCCGAAAACGCGAAGGAAAACGAAGAAGCCATGAAGCGTCTCGAAGAGACTATGAAAGCTTTCAATACGAAAACTTCGTCCGACGTGGCCGTAAAAAGCAAGCGCGCGACCGATACCGTAGAAAGTCCGCTCATCGAAATAGGTTCGTACCTCGCCCTCCTTTTGGCCGTCCTCACGGGTATGGCGCTCTACCCCAAACGCCATATCCGTTTCTACCGCAACGACAACGATACGAAATCCGCGCCGGTCTTTTCCATCGTCCAAACCCGGCGCTTCGAATTTCCGCACCAGAAATACCGTATGGAAGATTCCGCCGGAAACCTCATGGCGACGTTCGAAAAAAACGTCTTCACCAATGTCTTCCGCCGTAGGTGGTGGATAATCCTTCCCGACGGACGGAAGTTCCTCGTCAAGGAAGATTCCATCATCCTCAGCCTGTTCCGCCGCCTCGTGCCGGTCATCGGCCAGTTCATCCGAACGAATTTCGTTTTCTTCGACCTTCGGAACGACCCGAACCAGACCCGTCCGATCGGCATTTTCAAGCGCAAATTCGAACTCTTCGACAACTACCTGCTCGATCTTAAGGACGATCCGGCGTTCACCATTCCACGAAAAGTCGCCATCGGATTGTCGGTTCTTCTCGACACTGGCGAAAAACGCTAAATCCCGACCATGGACCGAAACGACGAAGTCATAGACATTACCCCGGATTGCATCGCCGCGCCCGCCGACAAGCGTTGGACGTTCGATCCGGAAGCGGGAGCCGTTCTGTTGAACGGGTATTTCCTCACCATCGCGGCGATCACGGGCCTCGTATTCCTTTACCAGCTCGAGGAAGGGTTGTATTCGCTCGGCGAGCCGGACATGTCGAATTTCACCTTCAGATATTCGAACTGGGGCGACCAGAACAATTACGTCGGCATATTCACCGGCATGTTCCTGCACGGTGGCTTCGAGCACATCGGCGGCAACATGCTGTTTTTCTATCCGCTCGCGCTCATTTCGCACCGACTGTACTGAACGGCGAAATCCCTGGCGTTTTTCGTGGCGTTTTGAGCGATAGCCGGAATCGGGACGTTTTACCTGAACGGAACTCCGTCCATCGGGGCGAGCGGCGCGATTTTCTGAGTTTTCTGAATGGTATCCACCGTGTTTTTCCGAAGGAGGCGCGAACTGTCGGAACACGTCCGCGATGCCGCATGGGCGCTTTGGGCGGTGGAATGCTTCCAGTTTTTTCTCTGAGCCATCACTCCGATGGCCGACAACACCGCCCATTTCGTCGGATTCATCGCGGGCGTAGTTGCCGGATTGGTCCTGAGCGAAAGGAATTGGGACGGTACGAAATAATCGGCGGAGGATTGTCTTTTTAACGTCAAAAATCTTTGCATACGCACTCGGTTGTGCTACGATGAATTCAATAACGACCTACCGAAATCCACATGATCCGCACCGCCTGTCCCGATTGCCAAGCCGAATACCGAGTTCAAGCCGAATTCGCGGGAAGGCGGGCGAAATGCCCGAAATGCGAAACCGTTTTCGCGATACCGAAAAACGAAATGACGCCAGAGGAAGAACTCGTCCTTTCGGGTTCCATCGCCGAGGTTCCGGAAGGGCATGACGCGTTCGTTCCGATTCCGGATTGGGTCCAAAAACCGAGCTTCCCTATCGAAGCCGGATTGCAAGAAGCGTAAAAAAAAACGGGGCGGAAGTCCCGTTTTTCATTTATGACGATACGTGGCTCTATCGAAGTTCGGACCAGAAGGCAAGGGACAAAGGACCGCCGTTCGTCGCTGCCGAAACCGAATACGTCGCGCCTGCGGGAACGATAAAGGAAAAAGAAGACCTGCGGTTGGAGTGTTCGCCAGTACATGAAACCATGACGCCGTTAACGACAGCCGTCGAAGACGTCGTGTCGGAAGCCGCGTTGTTCACTACGCCGTACGAAACGAGAATGGGCTTGCCAGTGGAATTCGTATAGGTCGTTCAGAACGCGCGGCTCGCCGTAACGTTCTGCCAAGTTTGTCCGACTCCGATGGCTCACGAACCGTTTGCGAGCATGTTGACTTGGCTGACGATGTCGTTCCAAGCCGACGAAGACACCGGAGTGCCGGCAGTCGCGTTCGGCAACGCGCCCCAAGCAGCCGTAGCATAGGAGACGGCGAACCACCCGAGCGCGAGAGCAAAAAGGATTCCCGATCCGAAAACGGCTCAGGAAAAGAATTTACGGATGGCGTTTTCCATATTCGCAATAATTTTATCGATGCGTCTCAATGATACCCTGTCGCATAAAAAAATCGAGCGGGAACGGTTAATAGTTTCCAAATATCCGCACCTTTCTGGCGAAGAATTCCAACTCGGCGAGGGCACCCTTGGCTCATTCGGTTTCGACCCCGCCTTCGAAGTCGATCCAGAAGACGTAGGAAAACGGGTCGCCCAAACTCGGGAGCGATTCGATCTTCGTAAGGTTCACGCCATGGGTCGCGAAGGCGCCAAGGCATTTATAGAGCGCCGCGGGAACGTTTTTCACTTCGAACGCGATGCTGGTTTTCCCGGTCTTCGGGAATTCGGAAACGACGGATTCGGCCATGTCGGGGCGGGCGACGACGAAGAAACGGGTGGTATTCCCCTGTTGGTCTTGGATGCCTTCGGCGAGGACGTTTAGACCGTAGATTTCGGCGGCTTTCGAAGACGAGACCGACGCCGCGCCGGGTTCGCACGTTCGATAGAGTTCTTTCGCGGCTCCGGCCGTATCGGCATGGACGACGCTTTCGATTCCGTTCGCCTTTAGGAATCCGTAGCACTGCGCGAGCGCTTGCGGATGCGAATACGCCTTTCGTATCGCGGAAATTTCCGTTTCGTGCGACAAAAGGCAATGCCTTACGGGCAGCGCGTATTCCGCGAGCGTGACGAACGGGTAACGGAGGAATCCGTAGAGGTTGTCGTAGATGGATCCGGCATAGGAATTTTCGATGGGAAGAATGCCGATTCCGCCGTTTTCGACGGCCTTCCAAACGTCGGCGAAGGTTTTCAATCCTTCGGTTTCGGATTCGTCGGCACCGAAAAACGGTGCCGCCCAGGATGCGACGACGTGCGAATAAGCGCCGGGCTCGCCTTGGTAGAAAAGTTTCATGCTAGACGCCTACGAGTTTCGATACGGCTTCCATCTTGTCTTCGATGCGGGCGTTCATTTTGGCCGCGCCCTTGCGGAGGACTTCTTCGACGAACGTCGGATCGTTCTTGAGCGATTCGTAGCGGTCGCGGATGGGTTTCAGATAGTCGAGAAGGATTTCGAGGAGTTCCATTTTGGCATGGCCGTATCCGTAGCCTGTACCCTTTTCGAATTTCTCGCGCATGGCGGTAAGGCGTTCCGGCGTCGCGAAGACCTTGGCGAGGGCGTAGATATTGTTATCGAGGGGTTTCGGATCGTCGAGCCCTTCCGAACCGGTGACGATCTGCCCGATCTTCTTCTTGAGCGTTTTTTCGTCGTCGAACACGCCGAGGAAATTGTCGTACGACTTGCTCATTTTGCGCCCGTCGATGCCCGGGAGGGTTTCCACGGATTTTTCAACGTGGGCGACGGGCTCTTTGAAGACTTCTTGCCCGTAAGTCTTATTGAAGGCGCGGGCGATGTCTCGGGCCATTTCGAGGTGCTGGATCTGGTCCTTCCCTACCGGAACGACGTCGGTGTCGTAGGCGAGGATGTCGGCCGCCATGAGGATGGGGTACGTGAAGGTGGCCATATTGAGGTCCGCGCCCTTCGCTTCAGAATCCTTGAAACTGTGCGCCCGGAGCATCAGCGAATACGGCGTGACGCTCGCGAGAACCCAGTTGAGTTTGGGGATGAGCGCGATGTCCGATTGGCGGAAGATCGCGATGTCGGTATCCGGGCCATGGACGGCAAGGTAGGTAAGGGCGAGCTCGTGCGACTGCCTGCGGAGTTTTTCGCCGTCGTGAACGCTCGTAAGCGCATGGAGGTCGGCGATGAAGATGGCGGCGTCGTTGCCTTTGGCAATACGGTCGAACGGCAATACGGCCCCAAGGAGGTTGCCAAGGTGCATCGACGCGCCGGTCGGCTTTACGCCGGTGAGGATTTTTTTCATAAGGAGGGTGGTTTTGCGGAAGTATACGGAAAGTTTTAAAAAATCCCGAGAAACCTTTCGGGCTCCCGGGATTCGGATTGCGGCAAGGCGTTACGGCCTACGGCAAAACCTCCCGAGAGTTCGGGAAGTCGCGCCAAGAAATGTGTTTTGCCGTGGTTTTCATGCCTCTATGATACGGGATTATTCGCGTACGTCAAAAATCCGGACGTTCACGGGTCGCAAATCCGCCCGAAAAAACCCTTCGTCCGTTCGGACGTCTCGGTCGAGATGGAGGAGCCGTCCGTTCCGATCGCAAATTCCCATCGAAGCGGCGGCGGATTTTCAAACTTTCGAAACGAACGCTTCGCGCCGTGCACGTTCTTCATCGGAAATTCTGAGCAGTTTCCAAAACGTAACGAGATAGTCGCGATTTCATTCGAAATCCGATCCTTTGAGCACGTAGGAATTCAACGTTCCCTCCCCCGCCTTTCGGACGGATGGATTCATTTCGTTCGCGATGGCGAAAGTCACGGCGGGGAGTTTGGGCGAATCTTCGAATTTCCCGCTCGCGGAATCGGGATGGTTGATATCCCCTCCGCTCGGACCGATAGGCGCGCCCGGATGCTTGTGCCAATTGAAAAAATCGAGCGCGAGCGGAAAAGGCGGCACGTCGGGGTTTTCGCGTTCGGCGCGTTTCGCGGCTTTCATGAACAGCTTGCGTTCGCCTGGGGAAAAACCAGTCTTGAACGCCCTGGAAAGATTGGCGGAAACGTACGGTTCCCAATACTCTCCCCGGATGGCGAATTCGACCGAAGTCGAATCGATCTGCGCAGGAGCGGGGTTGGCTAAATTGCCGAAGCGGAAAACGCCGTCTTTTACGGAATATCCGCTTCAAAACCAGAATCCGCCCGTTTCGCGGTTTCGCGCCACGGTCTCGGGATCTTCGAGTTGGCGGTACATGGCGGCGGCGTCGCGTTTCGACACCTCGAACGTCCGCACGTTTCGAAACTCTTCGCATTTGATCGCCTCCCGGAAGACCGCCGTTTCGAAATACGCCTCTTCCAAGGCCTTTCGTACCGAATCGCGGATTTCATCCGGTCATCAAAAGGCTACGAGCTTCCGTTCCGAAACGTGGCGTTCTTTTCACGATTCCGTCCAAGCGAACCGGAGTTCCGCCCCGTCGGAACGTGCCACGACGTTCGCGGAAAATTCTCAAGCAGGCGTCGGTAATCGGAAAACCGGACGGTCCGAACCTTCCGGAACGGTCTCTTCGAAACCGAATTCTCAAACGAGGACGTCGGAGACGCCCAAGGAAAGTGCCGGATATACGGGCTCGAGGTCGGACACGGGAACGGCTACGTCAGCTGAAATGGGTTCGCGTATCCCATTTGCCGCAGGAACGGCGGGCGGTTCGGATTTCGGACGTTTTCTCATCCTGCGCCATCCGAAATACGCGGCGATTCCGGCTGGCAAAGCGAGCAATGCGGCAAACTGACCGATACGGGGACGGCTCGGAGCTTCGACCGGAGCGGGCAGGGCGGAAACGGGCGAGTCGGGGATGGCATCCGTGAAAACGCCTGGCTGGCCGGAAACGCCATGGAGCGCGTGGTCTGCACCGGAAATCGGAATGGAATCCGGAACCGGAGGTTTCCCATACGCCTCCAAAAGCACCTTTTCCAAATTCTCGGCGGTGAGTTTTCGGGCGGCGGAATCGATAGCGGTTCAGGTCTGCGTCGGATCGGCGAACGCTTGGGAGGGGACGAATCAGAGCTTTTCCATGGCTTTGGCGATTTTTCAGGAAGGATCGGACAAAAGGGCTCGGACGTTCGGGATTTCCAATGGCAAACGGCGGGACTCTTCGAGCGGAATGCCGCTCATGAGTCATTCGATGCGGCGAACGGACTGTTCGAGCGTTACGAAACCTTGTCCCGGATGGTCGGTACGGATGTCGGCGAATATTTCGCGGACGGTTTCCGGGGCCAGCGGCGGAGCGGGAATGGCGGCGGGCAACGGTATGGGAGGATGCGGAACGGGAATCGGCGGGCTCGGAATTCACGCGGACGTTCCGGAGACGAACGCCTCCGCCGCTTCTACGGCCGGCATAGCTAAAATCGCGCCCACGGAAACGCCCACGGCGAGAGCGACCGTCGCGGCGCTCTTTTCGACACCAAGGGAACGGAGCAGTCCGTCGACCGCGAGAAACGCTCCGGTTCACGCCATTCAGGCTCGTACGGCGGCGATTCAGCCGACTACGGCGAACGCTCATGAGGACGCGGCGACCGCGCTTCAGGCCATAAGGGCGAATCCGACGCCTATCCGGACCTTCGCGGTCTTTTGCCAAATTTCGCGCAGGCGCTCGGTTTTCGAAAGCGTGGGATTGGGCACCCCTCTTTTCACGATTTTCGAAAGCGCCGAAGCGGACGTTCCGTCAAATCGGGAAAAATCGGGGAATGCGGTGCGAACTGCCATGGTCGTAAGAACATACGGATACGCTCCCGACCCTATCCGCCGCCGTCACGAAAACCCAAGAAAAATCCCGGAAATATCCCGGGATAAAATTTGACCTTCGAACTTTCGTAGGTATGAAATACCGTAGTCCCGTTTTCGAACGCTAGGGATGAAAATCCAAACACATACGAATCCCATTCGGGAGAAGGAGAAACCATGAAGGAACATATGCTCTACGCGAGTACCCGCGGGTATTCGAAAGGCGAAACGTTTTGCGACATCCTGCTCGCGGGACTCGCCCCCGACGACGGGTTGTACCTGCCGACGACGTACCCCCGGGTTTCGGCGGCGAAACTCGAAACCTGGCGAAACCTCTCGTACGCCGAACTGGCATACGAAATCCTCAGCCTGTTCGCCACCGACATCCCCTCGGACGACCTCCGTGCCATCTGCGAGAAAACGTACGACCCCAAGAACTTCCGCTTCCGTCAAGACCAACGGACGAAAATCGGACCGTTCGACCGGGATACCGACGACGTCACCCCGCTCGTCTGGCTCGAAGCCGAGTGGCACCGCGGTCGCGATACCCCCTCGTGCGGTTTGGCGCTTTTGGAACTCTCCAACGGCCCCACTCTCGCGTTCAAGGACATCGCGCTCCAACTGGTGGGCAACCTGTTCGAATACGTGCTCGAAAAGCGCGGCGAAACGCTCAACGTGTTGGGCGCGACGTCGGGCGATACGGGCTCCGCAGCCGAATGCGCGCTTGCCGGCAAGAAGGGCATCCGCGTGTTCATGATGTCGCCCAATGGCAAAATGAGCGCGTTCCAGCGCGCCCAGATGTACGGCCTGCAAGACGACAACGTGTTCAATATCGCGGTAAACGGGATGTTCGACGACGCGCAAGACATCGTGAAAGCCGTCTCGAACGACGCCGAATTCAAGGCGAAGTTCAAAATCGGGGCGGTCAACTCGATCAATTGGGCCCGCATCGCGGCGCAGATCGTCTATTATTTCAAGGCGTACCTGCTCGCGACCGACGGCATCGGCGAACGCGTAAGCTTCACGGTTCCTACGGGGAACTTCGGCAACGTCTGCGCCGGGCATATCGCCCGGATGATGGGCCTGCCGATCGGGCGTCTCGTGGTCGCTACCAACGAAAACGACGTGCTCGACGAATTCTTCCGCACCGGCATATACCGTCCGCGGAAAGGTTCGGAAACCGACGTCACTTCAAGCCCTTCGATGGACATTTCGAAAGCCTCGAATTTCGAACGCTTCCTGTTCGACGTTCTGGGCCGAGATCCGTTCACGCTGCGTCACCTGGTCGCCCTCCTCGACAAGTCCAAAAAAGACATGCCGGGCGAAATCGATCTCCGCCAGCATTCGGAAGCCCAAATGAAACAGCGGACTTTCGGATTCAGTTCGGGCATGAGCGTCCACGAAGACCGCATCGGGGTGATGAAGGAAGCGTGGGAGGAAGTGAGGGCCCTCATCGATCCCCACACCGCCGACGCGCTCTTCACCGCTCGTACCCATATGCTCGACGGCGAAGTGATGATCGTGCTCGAAACGGCACAGGCGGCGAAGTTCGAAGATACCGTCGAGGAAGCGCTCGGGTTCGCGCCCTTGCGCCATCCGGAATTCGTCGGCATCGAAAACCTGCCGCAGAAGGTGGAAGTCATGGACCCCGATGCCGAAGCGATCAAGGCGTACATCGCCAGGATTTGCTCCGAGTAACGGGAAATCGAAACGACAAACGGGAACGCATCGCGCGTTCCCGTTTTTTCTTTTACATGAAAGTTGCTACTTCGAAATTCGGCTTACGCTGAAAGTGATTTTACTTGTAGTAGAATCTTTGTTCGCAAACTCCAATTCAGCTCATATGCCACCTAAACCACAGACTTTGATTGATCATCCGGCATCTCAGCCTTCAGATCATTCTGAATAAACGGTCAATTCAAAATGCAGATTGCCTTTTCAATCAGTTTTGTCACCGTTGCTAAACTTATAGTCATTACCCGTTTCTTTGCTCGCTTCAGCAAGCGCCGTATCAATATCGACAATCGCGTGCTTAACGAACCTAGACAACTCGATTCATTTGTTCGATGACATAATTAGCATTATGAATGATAATGTCATGGTGATGATACCATTCTATTTGCAACTGCCAATCCATATGCCCACTCCCCTCTTCGTCTTCGGCGGCTGACCCGGCAGCGAACGCGCCGTTTCCCTCGTTTCTTCGGAAAACGTTTTCAAAGCCGCGCTTTCGGGCGGAATCGACGCGAGGAAGGTCACGGTATCGCTCGTGCCGGACGACGGAGAATCCATTTCCGACCAAGTGGGCGCGCACTGAAAAATAATCTGGGAATTCGATGGCGAAATCCTTTCGGAATCCGAAGGCGTCGAGAAAATCCGCACTGAAAACGGTATCGTTTTTCCTGTCATCCACGGCGAATACGGCGAAGACGGGACGCTTCAAAAAATCCTCGAGGACGCGGGGATCCTTTTCGTAGGTTCGGGTTCGCAAGCCATGGCGCTCACTATCGACAAACAAAAAACCGGCGACCGCCTTTCGTCGCTCGGATTCCGAACGCCCAAATCGTTCGTTGTCACCGCCGATACCGATCTGGATTCGCTCGGGCTCGAATTTCCCGTCATCGTGAAACCGAAAAGCGAAGGATCGAGCGTTTCGCTCTACAAACCGGCATCGAAAGAAGAACTTTCCGAGGTGCTCGCGAAAGAATTCGGAAGCCGTTCGGAGATACTGGTTCAAGAATTCGTCTCAGGCCGCGAATTCACGTGCGGAGTCATTTGAACCGGAACGGACGCCCAAGCCCTCGTTCCCACGGAAGTCATCCTCACGCAGAGCGAACTTTTCGACTACGACGCGAAATACCGCGCCGGAGCCTGTGTCGAAGTCACGCCGGCGGAAGTCGAACCTGAGATTTTCGAGCAGATCCGTCAAACCGCAAAAAACGTCCACGTCGCTTGCGATTGCCGCGACCTTTCGCGTACCGATATGATTTTAAACCGCAAGAACGAACTCGTCGTGCTCGAAATCAATACCATCCCGGGGATGACCGGCACGAGCTTCGTCCCGGCACAACTGAAGGCGACGGGATCGGATTTGAAAACCTTCGTCAGGAACGTTTTTGACAATATCGAGAATACGCGTACAAAACGGTAGTCGCCAATACCAAAAGGAGCCCGAATGCCAGGAGATTCCCCATCGCAAAACGAAGCGGATGAAAAAGCCAGAGCTGCCGTCGCAAGCAGCTTCCTCGAAATCGAAACCGCGTTGAACGCGGATCCGAAATTCAACGAGCTGGTCGAAATGACGCTCGAAACGGTCTTCGACGCCGCCGAACGGTTCAACGTTCCGCCGGTGCTCGTCGTCCAATGCCTCTTCAACAAGGCGGCCCGGGCCGCTTGCGAAGCAAAAACCGGACAGCCGCCCGCCTAAATGGCGGAATGGCTGCCACGAACCAAAAAACCCCTCCTTCGCGGAGGGGTTTTCTTTTATCCCGGTTGCCCGTGACTCGGTGCGGTTTTTCGCTATAATGCGCCGGTTCTATGCGGCGCGAACCTTTCCGTCCGACCGAAGTCGTTTCAAACCCACAAGCACTATGGCCAATTCCGTCCACAACCTCTCCACCTTCTGCGAAGCGACGCTTTCCCAAATGGGTGCCAAGCGCGACCTCGTCCGCAAAAGCCGCGCGGAGGCCGGATACGTGGAAAAGGCCGACTTCATCGCCGACATCAGGGCATCGGTAACCGCCGGCATCGCCGAAGAATTCAAAAAGGACCTTCCGCTTTTCGACATCCAGTTCATCGACCGCGCGCAGTTCGGCGCGGACGTGGTTTTCAAGTCGACCGAACTCATCAAGGCCGACAAGAACCGCTACATGGGCGAAGTCTGCCCCAACCTCGTGAAGGCGCTCGAAACCGTCGAGAAAAACGGGGCGAAACTCTTCGAAAAAGTCGAACAGAAGGGCATCTACGTCAATGCCAAATTCGGCACGGCGTACCTCTTCGCGTCACTCTCCCCCATCGAATCGCAGGGCCCGAAATTCGGACAGGGTTCCGAAGGGAAAAACAAGGACGTCGTCATCGAATATTCTTCGCCCAACGCCGCCAAGCACCTCCATGCCGGACACATCCGTTCGACCATCATCGGGCACGTCCTCGCGAACCTCTACGACGCCGTGGGACACACCGTCCACCGCATCAACTACCTCAACGACTGGGGAGGCGTGGGATTCCTCTTGGAAGGCCTCGCCCGCCGCATCGGCGACGTAGCGAAATACGAGAATAAGAACGACCTCCTCTTCTCGATCTATTCGACCTTCCGCAAAGGGCAGAAATTCGCCGGTTCGTCGGACGAATACGCCAAAATGACCGCCGAAGATTCCGCTGAACTCGCGGGCATTTTCGGAGACGTTTCGACATTCGAAAAAATGGCCGCTTCGTTCGCCGATTTCAAGGCGAAATCCGACGCCCGTTTCGCAGGACTCGAATCCGGCGACGACGCCGACTTCGCCGACTGGCAGAAAATCATCGAGTGGAGCCTCGCCGACTTCGAACGGTTCTACGCCATCCTAAGCGTCCGCCACGATTACCTGACTTCGGAAGCGCTCTACGCCAACCTCGGCCGCGACCTCGTGAAGGAATCGGTCGAGATGGGTTCGGTCGTGCTTTTCGACCGGGCGCGCGCCGATGCGGCAATCGCTTCGATCAACGCCGACCGCGACGCCGGAACCCTTTCCAGTGAGGTCGCCGACAAACTCGCGGGCGAAGTCGAAGCCGACATCGGGGCCTACGTGGTAGAGCTTGAAAACCGCGAACGCTACGTCGTTCTCAAGGGAAACGAATCCACCATCTACGCCACCCGCGACCTCGCCGCGCTCAAAAACCGCGCCGAGACGTTCCGGCCGGTCAAAATGGTCTACGAAGTCGGGCAGGAACAGCAGGACCATTTCGCCAAACTCTTCGAATCCGCCAAAAAAATCGGGTTCGGCGCGGGCATCGACCTCTGCCACGTCTACCACGGCTACTACGTCAACGAAGAGACTAAGAAAAAGCTCTCGAGCCGCGACGGGGCCTCGAACATCATGAAGCTCCTCACCGACACGGTCGCCTATTTCGAAGCGAAATACGACGGAAACGCCGAATTCTCCGACGAAGAGAAGCGCCGCACCGCTCGCGCCCTCGGCGTAGGTTCGATCGTATTCAACGACCTCAAACGCGACCGCAAGTCGCCGGTGGGCATTTCGAACGACGCTGAAAAAACCATCCGCGCGTTCGAAGAAGCCGGAGGGGCGTACGTGGTCTACGCTTCGTGCCGCGCGAAAAGCATCCTCAGGAAATACGCCAAGGACGTTCCGTCCGTGGATTCGCTCGTGGTGTCGGGAGTCGCGCTCGACCTTCTCGACGTGGAAGCCGACCTCATCAAGAAACTCCTCGATTTCCCGAGCGTGGTAGAACGCGCCGCGAAGAACGACGATCCGGTCCGCGTCACCGAATACCTGCTCTCGCTCTCGGGACTCTACAATTCGTACTACAACGCGGTTCCGGTGCTCAAGGGCGACAACGTCGAGGCCCGCCTCGCGATCGCCAGAGATACGGCGAGAGTCATCGACAACGGATTGGCGCTCTTGCATATCGAAACGCTGGAGAGGATTTAGCTTCAAAAAAAACCGCTTCGGATTGCCGAGGCTGTTTTTTTAAAAGTCCATTCGATTACGCGGAGGTCGTGAGCGATTCCGAAATGTTGCGGATAACGGCATCGAATTCGGATTCGGAAACGCCGATGACTTCGATTCAGGAAACCATTCCGTTCGCGTCCAAGTCACAAACGGTCTTCTCGTTCAAGGTAATAGTGGAAACTACCGGAAGGCCGGAAATACAGACGTATCCGGAAGCCGCTTCGGCATCGTATCTACTTTTCATAGCGGTATGCGGTTACGATTATCAGGTGGCTTTTCCTCTTCCTAGCGACGACCCTCAATATCTGATTCTTCGAATCTCGTTCAAAAAATGAAAGGCCGTCGGGAAAATCGGTTCGACTACCGTCATGAATGGCCGCTTCGATTTCAATCTCTGAAATGCGTCTTTGCAGCAAGCGCTCCAATGCGTGTATCGTGAAAAATACTCCCAAATTCAGAAAAATAAAGCATAAGTTCCTCTATGGGAACGATATGCGCACAAGGTTGGAAAAGATTGGAAAAATGGCCGAAATCGCGGAAGCCGCTTTTTTGACCCAGCCTCCCGAATCTGCTACCATGGGAGGGTAAGCGTTAACCAAAACTCCATGAACGCCGCCAAGAAAGCACAGCCGGTACAGCTCGAAATCGGGGAAAACACCGTCGCGACCACGAAAAAAGAATCCGGGGTACAGCTTGAAATCGCCGGAATCGTCGACAAATACGCCACCGCGGCCGCCGACGTGCAGAAAGGCACGGTTGGAAAAATCGGACAACTCACCCGCACCATGGCGTTCGCGGGGGCTTTGGCCGTAGCGCCGACGGCCGGCATGGCCGAAAGCCCGTATCTTCCGCTCGCGGCGAACGAGGGCGGGGTATCGCTCGTTCTCAAGGAAGAACCTTCGCAGAACGCGGACATCAAGACGATCATGGAACGGTACAAGCAGGGCGAATATTTCGAAAAGATCGCCTCGATGCCCGTGGACCAGCGTCAGAAACTCATGGAATACTATAAGAAGGGCAAAGAAGCCGGGGTAAAGGACCGCTTGCTCGCCACGGGTCTCGGCTCGCTCGTAAGCGGATACTCGGACATCGAAGCCGTGAAGGTTTTCGTATCGGAATACCAGAAGACCGGAAAGACTGGAAAATACCTCCCCCTCCCCAACGTAAGCTTTACTAACGCCGCGGAAAAATTCCCGGAAGCGCAGACGATGTTCGCAAGCGAACTCGAAGCGACCAAGAAGATGGAAGCGCAGATTAAGTCGATTCTTGAGATGATTATCGCGGACGCGGACAAACGGTCGGCGGACGCGGACAAACGGTCGGCGGACGCGGACAAACGGTCGGCGGACGCGGACAAACGGTCGGCGGACGCGGACAAACGG